>PUOI01000569.1 GCA_003552765.1 Candidatus Hydrogenedentota bacterium
GCCCCATTGATAGAGCGCATCCCCCGCGTCAACAAGCTGCGATATGGTCTTTGTCGCTACCGGCATATAGATGTACGACACCGGATGGGACAGAAACGCGTCTATCGTGAATTGACAGACTTCCGTGTCCGCAATGCCCTGCTGTTCTTGATGTTGCAGCATTTCGTCGAGCTGGGCTTGCAGGTCATCATCCATCCCCCACTCATCGGCTTGCGCCCGCTCATCCGACGGACAGACCTTCAGGTTGACATCGGTCCAATAATCGGGGTAAAGCGCTTCTCCCTTGAAGCCAAGGGGTTCCGAGTTATGCCGCAAATACCGTTGCTGGGCGGGGGGCCACATTTCGCCGCGGGTTTCGTTGGCGTATAACGCGAAGATCTGGCCAAACCGGCGCAGGTTGTTGGCGCACGTCTCCTGTCTTTCCGGTTCGCGGGGCGGCGCCAAAGCGGGCACAAGTAGAGCGGCAAGGATGACGATGATGCCGATCACCACAAGCAATTCGATCCGCGTGAATCCTCTTGTTCGGGCGCCCATTGTTCATCTTCCTTATGTGTTGGTGATGCGGCCGTTGGCTTTCTGTTGCCCGAGTCTTGCAAGAAAATGGGGCGCCAGCCCTTTGGGTTTGCGCGGGACCTCCTCTTGAATTGCTATGCATATTCGCATCAACCTCAAGAGTAATACAAAATATGATTTCTGTCAATGGCGATGCCGTCTCCCCCACTCGCCGCCTTGTCACGCAAGGGCTATTGGCGTTCAACCCGCCGGAATCGGCTCTGATGAAACGGCGCTTGCTTCCCGGCCGGAAACTCTGTATAATGTAGTGTGTTACACACATCAACACAATATCTTGGGTTAACGGCAAGAGAGAACCCTTCGAAAACACGGGGTGGACGCGTGGCGTGCTGGAGTGCATTCAGCCCACGGCGTTGCCCCTTAGGGTGCTGTTGAGAACGAATCGTGGGGTTGCGCCAGGGCAAGAAGGCTGGACGGGGGTGCGCTCGTCCTTTGTCTGCCCGCTTCGCGCGTTCCCGTATGACCAGCCACAACACAGGGGGAGGCCGCATGCAGACAGTGTTTGATTCCGGCGTTTCGGCGCTTGACCATGGAGAAGATGCGCCGGAAAGGCTTTCGGATGATATGTTCGCCGCTGGCGTCTTGCCAGAGAAGGTGCACCGGCGCGATGGCTCAGAGGCGGCGTTTGACTCCTCGCGCATCGCGGCGGCCATCCAGAAGGCGGGCGCGTCCACGGGGGAGTTTGGCGAATCCGAGACGCACCTCCTGACGCTGCAGGTGCTCAAGGTCTTGACGCACGCCTCGGACCCCGTGCCGAACATCGAGCGCATACAGAACATCATCGAACAGGTGCTGATCAGCGCCAACTACTTCCACACGGCGCGCGCGTTCATTGTTTACCGCGAGCAACACAAGCGGCTGCGGCAGGACAGGCAAACCCTGGTTGATGTGTCCCTGGCCGTGAATGAATACCTGGACCGGGCGGACTGGCGCGTGTCGGCCAACGCCAACCAGGGCTATTCGCTGGGCGGATTGATCCTGAACAGCGCCGGCAAGATCATCGCGAATTACTGGCTTGACCACGTGTATCCCCCGGAAATCGGGGAAGCGCACCGCGAAGGCGCCCTTCACATCCACGACCTCGATATGTTGTCGGGCTACTGCGCGGGCTGGTCGCTGCGGACCCTGCTCGCGGAGGGGCTGAACGGCGTGCCGGGCCAGGTGGAAGCGGGACCGCCCCGGCACATGTCCAGCGCGGTGGGCCAGATCGTGAATTTCCTGGGCACGCTGCAAAACGAGTGGGCGGGCGCCCAAGCATTCAGCTCGTTTGATACCTATATAGCCCCGTACGTGCGCAATGACAACCTGGGCTATGCGGAAGTCCGGCAATACATCCAAGAACTCATCTACAATCTGAATGTCCCTTCTCGGTGGGGGACCCAGACGCCGTTCACCAACCTCACCTTCGATTGGGTGTGCCCCGAGGATCTGCGGGAACAGAAGCCCGTGATCGCCGGGGAGGAGATGGCCTTTACCTACGGCGAACTCCAAGAAGAGATGGACCTGATCAACCGCGCCTACATCGAAGTGATGACCGAGGGAGACGCCAAGGGGCGCGTGTTCACGTTCCCCATTCCGACCTACAACATCACGCCCGACTTCCCGTGGGAGAGCGAAAACGCGGAACGGCTCTTCGCGATGACGGCGAAGTATGGCCTGCCGTATTTCCAGAACTTCGTGAACTCGGAACTTACGCCCAACATGGTGCGTTCCATGTGCTGCCGCTTGCAGCTTGATCTCCGTGAGCTGCTCAAGCGGGGCAACGGCCTGTTCGGGTCCGCCGAGCAGACCGGCTCACTGGGCGTGGTGACCATCAACTGCGCCAGGCTTGGCTACCTTTACAAGGGCGATGAATCCGCGCTGTACCGCGGGCTGGATCACTTGCTCAACCTGGGGCGGGACAGCCTGGAACTCAAGCGCAAGGTCATCCAGCGCCACATGGACGCCGGACTGTTCCCGTTCTCCAAGCGGTATCTGGGAACGCTGCGCAATCATTTCTCCACCTTGGGCGTGAACGGCGTCAACGAAATGATCCGCAACTTCACGGACGAGGGAGAAGACATCACCACGCCGTGGGGACGCGATTTCGCGATGCGCCTGTTGGACCACATTCGCCAGCGCATGACGGAGTTTCAAGAGGCCACCGGCCACATGTACAACCTGGAGGCGACCCCGGCCGAGGGAACCACGTACCGTTTCGCCAAGGAAGACCGGAAGCGCTACAGCGATATCCTGCAGGCGGGCGATTCCGATACCCCGTACTACACGAATTCTTCCCAGCTTCCCGCTGGATTCACCACGGATCCGTTCGAGGCGCTGGAACATCAGGAAGCGTTGCAGATGAAATACACCGGCGGCACGGTGCTGCACCTTTACATGGGCGAACGGATCTCCAGCACGGAGGCGTGCCGGCGCTTCGTGCGGCGCGTGCTAACGCGGTTCCGTCTGCCGTACATCACCGTCACGCCCACGTTTTCCATCTGTCCGAAACATGGCTACCTCGACGGCGAACATGAGTTCTGTCCCCTGTGTGACCAGGAGATCGCCGCGCGCAAAATGAAGGAGAGTGTCTAATGCAAGAGCACAC
>PUOI01000006.1 GCA_003552765.1 Candidatus Hydrogenedentota bacterium
GTTCGGCCCGATGAGGACATGCATGGGCGTCAGGTCCAGGGTGACGTCACGCAGGGCTTTGTAGTTTTGTACACGGAATTGCGAAATCATGATGGCATATCTCAACGGTTTTTGACAACGTACCAGCGGCGCACTGTGACTGGCCCAGGCCTAATCCAAAGCGCGCATCACGCGATCTCCTCGGCGTCTTGGATGAGGTCCGGCGCGGCGGTCATCCCGAATCCCGGCGCGGTGGGCACGCTGAGTTTGCCGTCCCGAAAAACGATGGGCGGATCAAACCAGCCGCCGGTCTCGCGGATGTCGCCTTTGTACTCTTGGTAATCGTACAGGTTCGGCATGCACGAGACGAACTGGATCATCTGCGAATACCCGAGTCCGCCGGAGAGGTGGAGCGACAGGGGCAAATCCGCGGCCTGGCACATTCGCGCCACCCGGGCCGATCGGATGAAGCCGCCGTAGTAATGGAGATCAGGTTGAACGATATCCACGCCGCGATGGGCAATCATCCAGCGGAACGCCCAATAACTCGATTCTTGCTCGCCCCACGCGATGGGGATATCGAGGGCCTCCGTGACTTGCCGCGTTTCTTCCAGCCAGTCGAACGGGCACGGCTCCTCAAAGAAGCCGTAGCCATGCTCCTCCATCAACCGGCCCAATCGAATGCCATGCGCCACGTCGTAGGAACTGTTCGAGTCGGTGAACAGCACGACATCATCCCCCAGCCGTTGCCGGGCCAGGGGAATCAGGGTCTCGCTGCGGCCGGGAAGAGAATCCTCGTTGTTGGACATCCGCCCGCCGACACGGAACTTGACCGCGTTGCACCCCGTATCCTCAAGAAGCCACTGCAGATGCTCGACTTCCGCCTCCGGCGTGTTGCCCCGGTTGCCCGACGCGGGATAAACCGGAATCTCGCTGTGAAGCACGCCGCCCATAAGTTCGCCCACGGGCTTTTCGAGCATCCGCCCCAGCATGTCCAGGATGGCGAACTCGGTCCACGCCACCGGACACCACAGGCCGAGGGATTGCAACTTGTAGTTGGACCGGTGCCGGTACACCTCGTCCACCAACTCTTCGAGGTCCCGCGCGTCCTTGCCCACGAAATAGGGCGCGACCCGTTGATTGAAAACCGGATGCAGATCGCTGACCCAGAAATTGGGAACGGAATACCCCTCCGCCCCGTCCGTGGACCGCACCCGCACGAAGTAGTACGTCCCCGCGTCGGTCTCGGCCCTCAACAGCGTTATGGACTCGATCTCCACGGGGTCATCTAGACCCTCCAAACGCAGCACCGGGCCGCCGTCCGCCCAGGCGTCCAGATGTTCTGTTGGGATGGCGGTGGAAGACTCCGCTCCCGAAACCACACTCCCGCCAGCCGCCGCCGTGACTCCAGCGGCGAGGCTGCCTTGCATGAATGCGCGCCGCGTGAATTGCGTCATGAGTATCTTCTCCCTAGACCTAAGTAACCGAAGAGCTGCCCAGATGGCTTCGTTGCTCCAACCCGGTCTCACAATCCCAGCAGACCCATAGTCATTCTAACACTGCGGCGCACGCGATCTGGATCTCACAAGGTCTCCACCATGCATTCCCAAGCGCACAGGCAGTATAAGCGCCTTCGGCGGAGGTTACCCTGGCCGCTGCGGAGCGCTTCCCAGCCAACCCTCATCCCGAGGGCGTGCAAACACCAGTCTACCACGGCAACCGCTCACCGGGAACACCCTCATTGCCGGAAGATCGACACGGGAGCTTGACCTATCGCCTGATTGCGCGGGGACGCTTGCTTACCGCTCAAAGGGATGTTACCGTTGTAACGTACGTTTGTGGGGCCGGCCGCTTCGGAATAAAACGCCCAGCGCATGCGTATCGTAATAGGGAAAGCGTGACGCCCCATGGCGTCCTTCAATGCGATACAATCCAACTGTGTAAATTGAGGAGTGATTTCATATGCCATCTTGGTTGTCCAAGGTGTTCAAGACAAATAGTGAGCCAGGCTATGCGGACACAGACACGGGCGAGGAGCGCTATGAGCGGCCCAATCCCCTGGCGGAGGAAGCCGTCGAATCGGAAGTGGAAGAGGAAGAAGCGCCCATGATGCCCGAGATACGGCCGCCGCGTAACGTGGTCGAACCAACCATCTTACTGGAAGAAACCGAGACCGGCGGAGACTCGGCGGAAGCGATCCGCATCACCGCGCAAGTCGGGGACGATTTCTCTTCGTGCGTGTTCATGGTGAACCGCCCGGTGCTCGAGGGCTATTCCGCCATGTTCGCCTCACAAAGCATGGCCGAGGAACAGTCTCCCCTCGCCGCGAAGCTGTTCCAGGTCGAGGGCGTGGCCACGGTGCTCCTTCATGGCGCGAACGTGACCGTGACCCGCGGCCCGCTGGTGCGCGGGGAGTGGGAAGAGACCGCCAAGGCCATCGGCGCGCATATCCGCTCCCATCTTCAGGCGGGCGAACCGGTCATGTACGACTCGTTTTTCGAGGACATGCCCACGGAAGAGGAACTCAAGAAGCGGCTTCAACGTGTGCTCGACGAGGCCGTCAATCCGAGCATCGCCGGCCATGGCGGGGCCATCACGCTAGAACGCGTGGAAGGCAACACCGTTTACATCCAGATGCTGGGAGGCTGCCAGGGATGCGCGGCGTCCTCCATCACTTTGAAACAGGGCATCCACCGCGCGTTTCGCGAAGTGGCCCCGCAGGTAGGGGCCATTCTGGACGAAACCGACCACGCGTCGGGAACCAACCCGTTCTTCAAGGAACTGCCGCCGGAGATGAACGCCAATGCCTAGACTGGAACAGTTTCACATCAAGATTAAGACGGGCGAACGTCCGTTGAACGAGAAGCCCCGCTACGTTATCAACGGGTTCGCGTTGGAGTTCGACGAACTTAGCGGAGGCACGGACAGCGGCCAGACCTTAGAGGCCACCGGAAGCCCCGGAAGTTTTCCTCACACATTGCTGTTGTGCGGCCCGGAGGAAGGAACGTGGGACATCGAGGAGATCGAAGCCACGTACTATCCCCGCGCGGAAGAACCCTATACGCTGCGCTTTGACCGGGTCACATTAGACAGCGAATCCGATTTGAACCTATGGCATCCCAGGCCGGGACCGGTTTACGAAGTCTGACAGGGCGAACCGACAAGAAAGGAGTGTCTCA
>PUOI01000555.1 GCA_003552765.1 Candidatus Hydrogenedentota bacterium
CCGGCTCTGGCTCCGGTTCGGGCTCGGGTTCCGGGTCCGGTTCCGGCTCTGGCTCGGGTTCGGGCTCGGGTTCGGGTTCGGGCTCGGGTTCCGTGTCTTCTTCTTCCGCACCTGGAAGCGGCAGGTCATCAAAGTCGGAGGTAGTGGCTTCGGCAAGCTCGAATTGGTAGATCTGGTACGGCTCTTCAGGTTCTCTACCACCAAGAAATCCAAGAATAATGAACAGCAAAAATGCAGACACGTGTATTGCCGTCGAGACTACGAAAGCGCGCCGCAGATAGGTGGGAGCTTCAAGATCGTCGAGATACTGTTCGTACAGGCGCCTCATAAAGCGGGGTCATCCTCAAATACAAGAATACTAACCGCATCAACGCGGCAAAGTCAAATATTATCTGCTGGTTTCCCATGTCGCGCTTCGGGATGTCTGTGGGCATGATGCAAGGAATTTCTTGGCGCAAGGGAGTTGCAAACGCCGCATCACGCCCACATCGTGTCCGCACCGGGACGGCGGGAAGCTCAAGGAACCGGTCAGCCAGAAGCGGCTCTGAGTATCCCGCGCTTCCTCACCATCTGTATCCGGCAAGCGCTTCCAAAGTTGCCTTGAGATTCGTAATGCCCGCTACGGGTGGCGTATGATGTACTGCGTCATGCCTGGATTGACGAAAGGAGCGAACAATGGCGCAACGAGTGAAGACCTTTCTTGCCGTGATTGGCGGCCTGTTTCTGGCGGCGCTGCTGGTGGTCACTGCGGTGGCCATCTATTGGCTTATGGAAAGACCGGCGCCGTCCGAGATCATTCTCGAAGTTAACCTGGACCGGGAATTCATCGAGTACGTCCCCAACGATCCCATCGCCATGGCAACCCTGGGCGGCAAGCCTCGGGTGCGCGACTTCGCGGAGGCCCTTGAACGGGCTGCGGACGACGACCGCGTGACGGGTCTCATCGCCCGGTTGGGCAGGGGCTCCCCGTATCTCGGGACCATTCAAGAACTGCGCAACGCCGTTCTTTCGTTCCGGGAAAGCGGTAAACCGGCCATTGCGTACGCGGACACCATTGGTGAGACGCGCGGGGGAAACGCTACGTACTATTTGGCCACGGCTTTTGACGAGGTTTATGTTCAGCCCGGAGGGATGCTGGCGCTCACCGGGCTGGGGGTGGACCGCCCTTTCCTAGGCGGCGCGCTGGATGCCGTGGGAATCGCGCCACGCATTGACGCGCGGGAAGAGTACAAGACCGCTCCGAACCTGTTCACGGAAACCGGCTACACTCAGGCGCACCGCGAGCAAGACGGGGTCATGCTAGTGGCGCAATTCACCCAGTTCACTCAAGGCATAGCCGACGGAAGAGGGTTGAGCGAAAGCGCCGTGCGGAATCTCTTGGCGCAAGGCCCGTTTGAGGCCGCCAACGCCGTCGAAGCTGGACTGGTTGATGAACTCAAGTATCGCGACGAGGCCTATGACCGCATTCGCGAACTGGCGGGAGAGGATGGCGAACTGCTTTACTTGGGCCGGTACCTTCGGCGGGCCGGGCGGTTGCACGACCAGGGACCGCGCGTGGCGCTTATCCATGGCTCGGGCCCGCTCATGCGCGGCCAGACCCGCTTCGACCCGCTCTTGGGCGAGGTCAGCATGGGGGCGGAAACCGTGTCGAAGGCGTTCCGCGACGCCATGGATGACGAAGAGGTCGTGGCGATCATCTTCCGCATTGACAGTCCGGGCGGATCCGTGGTGGGCTCGGAGACCATCTTCCGCGAAGTCAACCGCGCCCGCGAGGAAGGAATACCCGTCATTGTGTCGATGGGGGGCGTGGCGGCGTCCGGCGGCTATTACGTGGCGATGGGCGCCGACCACATTATGGCGCAGCCCGGAACCTTGACGGGAAGCATCGGGGTGTTCAGCGGCAAGCCCGTGTTCACCGAAGCGTTCTGGGACCGGCTGGGCATCAACTGGGAAGGGCTTCAAACCAGCGATAACGCGGGACTCTGGTCCATGCTTCACGATGTCTCCCCCGAGCAACAAGAGCGGGTGGCGGAGCTGCTGGATGGCTGGTACGACCGGTTCACCACGAACGTGGCCGAACATCGCGGCATGCCCCCAGGGACGGCGGCGGACTGGGCCAAGGGCCGCGTGTTCATGGGGGAAGAGGCCATGGACCTTGGGCTGGTGGACAGCATCGGCGGTTATCCCGAAGCCATTCAGACGGCCCGTGAGCTGGCTGGGCTCGCCCCGGATGAACCGGTCGAGATCAAGGAGTTTCCGCCGCCGAAAAGCCCGGAGCAGATGCTCATGGAACTCTTCATCGGCAAGCCGCCGGAACACAGCGAAGAACCCGTGACCTCCGTGCGTTCCCTGCGCGATTACGTTGAACGCACCCGCGAAATGGGCCGGATGCTGCGCGAAATGGGCGTGGTCTCGCCAGGCGGCGCGTATTATGCGCCCATTTCCCCAGGGATGAGGTGACCACGGGGGCTATGTGGTGACGGCCTCGCCCACCAGCAGGTCCAGCGCGATGTGAATCACATTGATGTCGAAGAGCAGTTGAATGGCCGCCAGAACGGTGAGGACGAGGATGATCCGGTTGAAGCGCGCTTCACTAACGCGGTGATGCAGCCATTTCCCCAGATAGGAGCCTATGGGAATAAGCCATACCACGAAAAGACCAAAATACAGCGTCTCTTGGCGGATCAATCCCACGTAGACGTAGAAGGGCAGCTTCGTGAGATTGATGAGCGTGAACGTCCACGCCACGGTGCCCACGAACAGTGTCTTTCCGAGATGCTGAGCAAAGATGTAGAGGCTGACGATGGGGCCCGCGGCGTGGGCGATGGTCGAGCAGAAACCGGCCGCTATCCCCGCGGCTGCGCCCATCCGCGGGCCGGGCCGGTAGCGTTCCGCCCACGCCATCGCGGACTCCTTACCCACAATATAGAAAGCAAAGATGATCGCGATCACGCCCACGAATCGCTTGATCAGTTGCTCGTAGTTCTGCACCCCTTCCTGCCCAATACGCCACCAGACCCATGCCCCGGCGAGAATGCCCAGGAGCCCCGGGATATAGATCTGAAGCAGCGGACGCCACTCCACGTTGCGCCGGTGATGATATATCGCGTTCATATCGCACAGGATGAGCAGCGGCAGCAGCGTTGC
>PUOI01000494.1 GCA_003552765.1 Candidatus Hydrogenedentota bacterium
ACGATATTGATGCGGTGACGATTGGTACGCCCGATCATTGGCATGGGGTGCAGACGGTCCACGCTTGTCTGGCGGGGAAGGATGTGTATGTGGAGAAACCCGCCTCCAAGACCATCGCCGAGGGCAAGGCCATGGTCGCTGCCGCGCGGGAGAATACTTGCGTTATCCAGGTTGGCAGCCAGGGCCGCTCGTTCGCTCCCTTCTATCCAATCTGCAACTACATCCGTAACGGAGAACTGGGAGACATCACGCGGGTGGATTTCTGGCACGGCCGAAATCCTACAGGCGGTGACGCAGAAGACCAAGAGCCGCCGGACCACTTGGATTGGGACATGTGGCTGGGGCCGGCGCGCTGGGTTCCGTACAACCCGGACCGGTGCCATTTCACGTTCCGCTGGTTCCTGGAATATGGCGGAGGCAATGTCCGTGACCGGGGCGCGCACGTCCTAAGCAATCTCCAATGGTTCCTGGATATAGATGACTGCGGCCCCGCCCGCGTCACGGCCACTGGGACGCCTCCCGCCGTCGGCAACTATAACGTGCCGCGTGACATGGAGGTGACGTGGGAATACGAGGATCCCGAGTTGGTGGTCACGTGGGGGCAGCCTGGCCAAACCCCGGACGACAGCGACTTCGCCTATGGGGGCGTCTTTCACGGCACGGAAGGCAACCTGACCGTGGAGGGCGGATGTGGAGCCGCCGGACCCGACTACCGCGGCACGCCGGACGAACACGTCAGAGAGTACGAGCCGCCCCCCGATGGAGAACGAGCCTTCCGAACTCCCCACCATCAGGATCACGCGGGCCGTCACTCCGGCATGATTCTCCATATTCTAAACTGGCTGGACTGTGTCAAAAGCCGGGAAGAACCGATTATGCCCATCGGGGCGGGCCACCGCGTCGCCTCGGCATGCATCCTCGCCAACGTCGCCTACCAACTGGGACGGCCCTTGGAATGGGATCCCGTCGAAGAACGCGTGATCGGGGACGAGGAAGCCAACCGTTGGTTGCATGAGCCCGGCCGCGGACCGTGGCACGTATAAGCGCGGAGAATTAAGAAGACCATCCGGGACGAAACCAACCGGGGATCTCCGCGTGGATTACGAAGACGAAAAAACCATCACGCTACACTGTGTTGGCGTGGGCGCGCCAACATTGTTTCCAGACAGAGAAGGGGGGAGAGATAGTCCCTCTTGAGAAGGGGGCGCCCCGCCGGGCCGGGGGGTAAACAGCCCGCATTCCGCCTCATCCTATTCGAGCCATCGCCGCCCGCTTGCCTTTCCTGTATCCCGCCATCTATCATCGGGCCAGCTGCGCTCTCCGTATCTCCTGTTCGTACTCCACCGATCAAAAACATCCCCCGCGCTTGGAAAGGACCGCATGCATCTCACATCCCTGACCGCGGAAGGATTCCGCTGCCTGGAGCCGTTGACCTTCGAACCGGCGCCGGGGGTGAATATCTTGCGGGGGGACAATGCGCAAGGGAAAACCTCCGTGCTGGAAGCGGTGCTGTTTCTGGTAACGGCGCGCAGCCATCGGACAAATACCGAGCGCGAACTGGTCCAGCGGGACGCGGAGAGCTTTCGCATCCGGGGCGCGTTTCAACGGAGCGATCGGCCCTTGCAGATGGAGGTGAATTGGTGGCGCAACACGAAGCGCTTCAAGGTGAACGGCGTGACGCAAGACCGGGTGAGCGACATCCTGGGCAAGGTCAACGTGGTGTTCTTCGCTCCGGAGGACGTGGCCCTGATTCGCGGCGCGGGTTCGTTGCGGCGGCGGTTCCTGGACATGGAGCTGTCGCAGTTGAGTTCGCGCTATCTCCACGCGTTGCAGCGCTATCGGGAAAGCCTGCGGCAACGCAACGAACTGCTGCGCGGCGACAAGATGGATGACAGCTTGCTGGATGTGTGGGACGCCCAATTGGCGCAGCACGGAGCGGTCCTGGTCGAAGAGCGCGGCCGCTTCGTCCAGGAGTTGAACGAACATGCCCGGCAGGCGCATGCTTGCATCGCGGGCGGCGAGGCGATGACGGCCGTCTATGCCCCCAACGTCTCGCCGGAGACGGGGCTGGAAGCGGCGCTTCGCAAGGCCCGCCAGGGGGACATCAAACGGGGCGCCACGAACCGGGGGCCGCACCGCGATGACTTCGAGCTGGTGTTGGAAGACCGGCCCGCGCGGAATTACGCCTCGCAAGGGCAGCAGCGGACGGCGGCGCTGGCGCTGAAACTGGCCGAGGTTGCGTTGATAGAGGCGCGCACGGGAGAATATCCCTTGCTGATGCTGGACGACGTCCTGTCGGAACTGGACGCGAAACGATCGCGGCGGTTGCTGGAGGCCGTGCCGCCGGGCGTCCAATGCATCCTGACCACGACCGAGAACGATGGCGGCACCCCCGCCTTCGAGGCGGCGGACGCCCAATTCGTTATTGATGGAGGCTGCCTTGCGCGGAGATGAGATCACATCGGCCGGGGAGATCCTCGAACGGCTCAAGAAATCCTCGAACCTGGGCCAGCAGTTGGAGCAGGCCCGCATCTGGGAGCGCTGGCCCGAGGTGGCGGGCTCCTTGGCGGCCCATGGCATGCCCCGGCATATCCGCAGGAATGTCCTCACCATCGAGGTGGACAGCCCGGTCTGGATGCACAAATTCGCGTACCACAAGTGGGGTTTGATCGCGCGGATCAACCGCATGGCGGGCCATGAATTGGTTCATGACGTCTTCCTCAAGCTTCGGGAAGAATAGGCATCCCGGAGAACCCCAGTTTCTAGGGGGATATGGCTCAGAGGCCGCAATATACAGGGTTTTCCTCCGGGAAAAGCGCAAAATATTGCGCTGAAAACTTGCGTGACACCGCCTCAGTTGCTATAATACGGTACGTTGTGTTCCTTTGCACTCCCCCTGAACTGAATCGAGGTAACTCCCATGGCTGAAGTGGCTTATAATGCTGGTTCGATTAAGGTGCTCGAGGGCCTGGAAGCGGTCCGCAAACGGCCGGCGATGTACATCGGCGACACGTCGTTTCGCGGCTTGCACCATCTCGTCTTTGAGGCCGTGGACAATAGCATCGACGAAGCCCTCGCCGGCCACTGCAGCAAGATCAAAGTGACCGTCCACATCGACAATAGCGTGACGGTGGAGGACGACGGCCG
>PUOI01000421.1 GCA_003552765.1 Candidatus Hydrogenedentota bacterium
AAGGTTAATCCGCCCGGGGTTAGTCGGATCCTAAGCCGAGGCCGAAAGGCGTAGGCGATGGGAAACAGGCACAAAGATTCCTGTACCACCGCGTGACCGTTTGAGCGATGGGGTGACGCAGCAGGATAGGGCGCTTGCCGAACGGAAGTGGCAGGCCAAGCGTGTGGGAGGTAGCTCAGGAAAATCCGGGCTACATAAACTCCGAGGCGTTATGGGACGTGGATCCTTCGGGTGAAGCGGATCGCTTGATTCCACACTGCCAAGAAAAACCTCTAGTGAGGTCGCCGGTGACCGTACCGTAAACCGACACAGGTGGATGGGATGAGAATTCTAAGGCGCTCGGGAGAACCCTCCTTAAGGAACTCGACCAATTGGCCCCGTAACTTCGGAAGAAGGGGTGCTCTGGCCGGTGAAGGGCTTGCCCCGTAAGCTGGTTGGAGTTGCAACAAAGAGGCTCAGGCGACTGTTTACTAAAAACACAGGTCTCTGCTAAGTCGCAAGACGACGTATAGGGACTGACGCCTGCCCAATGCCGGAAGGTTAACGGGAGAGGTTAGGCGCAGTAATGCGCCGAAGCCTTGAACCGAAGCCCCGGTTAATGGCGGCCGTAACTATAACGGTCCTAAGGTAGCGAAATTCCTTGTCGGGTAAGTTCCGACCTGCACGAATGGCGTAACGATCTGAGCGTTGTCTCGAGGAGGGACCCGGTGAAGTTGTAATACCTGTGAAGATGCAGGTTACCCGCGACAGGACGGAAAGACCCCGTGGAGCTTTACTGCAGCTTGATATTGACCACTGTTTTATTCTGTATAGGATAGGTGGGAGGCGTCGAAGCTGGGGCGTCAGCCTCGGTGGAGCCACCCTTGGAATACCACCCTGAATAAAATGGTGGTCTAACTCCGAACCCGTGAAGCCGGGCGGAGGACAGTGTCTGGTGGGCAGTTTGACTGGGGCGGTCGCCTCCCAAAGAGTAACGGAGGCGCCCCAAGGTTCCCTCAGCATGTTTGGAAATCATGCGAAGAGCGTAAAGGTAGAAGGGAGCTTGACTGCGAGACTGACAAGTCGAGCAGGTGCGAAAGCAGGGCTTAGTGATCCAGCGGTCCCGTATGGAAGGGCCGTTGCTCATCGGATAAAAGCTACCCCGGGGATAACAGGCTAATAACCCCCAAGAGTTCACATCGACGGGGTTGTTTGGCACCTCGATGTCGGCTCGTCACATCCTGGGGCTGAAGCAGGTCCCAAGGGTTCGTCTGTTCGCCGATTAAAGTGGCACGCGAGCTGGGTTTAGAACGTCGTGAGACAGTTCGGTCCCTATCCGTCGCGGGCGTAGGAGATTTGAGGGAAGCTGCCCCTAGTACGAGAGGACCGGGGTGGACGAACCTAGGGTGATCCAGTTGTCACGCCAGTGGCATCGCTGGGTAGCCATGTTCGGAAGGGATAAGCGCTGAAAGCATCTAAGCACGAAGCCCATCCCAAGATAAGATCTCCCCGGACCGAGAGGTCCCTAAAGAGCCCTGGAAGATGACCAGGTTGATAGGCCGGAGGTGTAAGCTCAGCAATGGGTTAAGCTTACCGGTACTAATTGCTCGTGAGGCTTGGCCTTAATTACATAATATTCATGTGAGCGCAGCTCACATGAGCGCTATAATCCGTTCTAGCGCACTGTGCGTGACGCTTTGAGTTGCTGCCCTTGCATTCGCTGTCGAAAAATATTACATGATATTTTGCCGGTGGCTGTAGCGGTGGGGCCACACCCGTAACCATTCCGAACACGGCAGTTAAGCCCACCAGCGCCGATGGTACTGTCCGGGAAACTGGACGGGAGAGTAGGTCGCTGCCGGCAATTTGTACTCATTAGCCCTGAGTCGCCCTCAATAGGGGACGATTCAGGGCTTTTTGTGTTTGTGGTTAAAGGTACTAGGCCACGGCGGGAGAGAAATGAGTATAGGGTACAGTGTGTATTCATATAGATCGCGAAGGAGAAGCGTCGCGCACTAGGAAGGTGCAATAAAGGGGGTGCTGTTTTAGGGACCTTTCCCCTTGGCCGAAGATAGGGGACGCCTGCGGCCACACTTTTGGCGCTGCCCAGGTACCGTTATTTAGCGTTTCCTGAATTTCTAGATGTTAGATTAGGTGTGAGCTAGAAGGGAGGGTCAAACCGGGGCTTTACCGCAGATCCTTTGCGTCAGTTAAGGAGCGGGTTGATCGGAATAGTTTCTGACGCCACGGCGTTTCACACGTGAGTGAAGAAGAGCCATAAGGTTTAACGAGGTGGGCCGCGGTCGAAAGAGAGGAGAGGCTCTTGACAGTATGGCCTGAGTTATCACGGCGCAGACGGCGCGCCGAACGGATGGACGACCCCGAGTTGGATCCAGCGCTTCACGCTGAAGCGCTCGCGGGACTGGCGCGGATTAACCTGTTTAGTGGAAGCGCGGGGATACTGTGGCCACCACTTTTTGAGGCCGCGTGCCGGAAGCGCGCAGGGCATACACCGTTGCGTGTGCTCGATGTGGCCACGGGGGGCGGCGACGTGCCTGTGCGCTTGTGGAAGAAGGCGAGGCGAGCAGGAATTCAAACGGACATTGCAGCATGTGATGCGAGTGAGGTGGCCTTGGGGGTTGCCAGAAGACGTGCAGCGGCTGCGGCGGCGGACGTGCGTTTCTTTCCTTGCGATCTGCTTGGCGATCTAGAACTCACAGGCGAATACGATGTGGTGTGTTGCTCGTTGTTCCTGCACCATCTCCCCGGGGACGACGCCTGCCGCGTATTGGAGCGGCTCTCGCGCGTGCCCCGCGACTCCCTGTTGGTGAGCGACTTGTTGCGCAACCCTGGCGGCCTGCTGCTCGCCGCTTTGGTCCCCCGTCTATTATCCCGGTCTCCCGTGGTTCACTACGACGCCTTGCAATCGGTCCGCGGCGCGTTTACGGAAAGCGAAGCGCGCGCGCTGGCGGAATGCGCCGGACTTCGAAATGCGCGCGTAACGCGCCACTGGCCGTGCAGGTACCTTCTGTCCTGGAGGCGGTTATGAACGGCAATTCCGGCGCGCTGGATCTGGGTTTTACCCGATGGGACGTGGTGATCACGGGCGCCGGACCCGCAGGCGCCTTGTTGGGCTATCTGCTTGCAAGGCGGAACCGGCGGGTGT
>PUOI01000553.1 GCA_003552765.1 Candidatus Hydrogenedentota bacterium
CAGTACGAAAAGCGATTCAAGGATGTGCTGGAACAAGAACGCGATGGTTTGCAAGACATCGAGGCGCGCCGGAACGCCGCCGAGGATTTGTGGCGAACCGACGAGTTAACCGTGCTGGCGGACGGGTATGACGAGTTGCTTGAAAAGGATCCCGGGGACATCGACGCGCTGTACCACCTGGCCGCCGCGAAAGCTCAGCTCGGCCGTTTGGACGAGGCGCGGGAATATCTCGGCGAATGGGTGCAGCTAGCCATCCAGCGGCTGGGCATGTCCGCCACGGAGATCAGCGAAGCCCTACGGCGGGACGGCCGCTTTGTCCTTCTGCGCCTTCCCACTCCCACCAACGAACCCGTGGCGTGAAAAAAAGGGGGGCTTCGTGATTCAGGGTGGCGATAGGAGCGCGTTTACACGTTTGACAGTAGAGCCGGGTGCGCGCTATAGTGCAACGTTATGCTGGGCGTTAATAGTAACCTGAAGCGGGTAGTCTATGAATATTGATTACAAAGATATTCTGGCGGCGGTTTTTAGGCGCTGGAAGTTTATTGCGGCGATCACGGTGGTTGTTGGCCTTTTGGCCGTGGGCAGGGAGCTGGCCTTTCCGCCTGGTTACAGGGCGGAAACCGTGGTGATGGTTACGGATTTGCAGTTGGGCTCGGCGTTTGATGACGAACAGCCGAATGTGTTGGCCGACTACATCCCCGAGGCCTTTAGTCCGCGAGGGTACGGGAACCTGGTCGGCTCTCCGGCTGTGTTGGGGCAAGTGCTGGAACAGCTTATGGAGGACGGGGTGTTTGAGGGCCGGCCTCCGAACCTGGAGTCGTTCTCCCAGAGATTGAACGCGCAGGTGGACGAGGTAGACCAGACGACGCGCCCCATCACGTATTCGCCGCTCATTACCCTGTCGGCCGAGGCTTCCACCGAGGAGGAGGTCAAGGCGATCGTTGATACCTGGGGCGAAGTGGCTGTGCAAGTGTCCAGCTTGGCCAACCGGTTGTTGCTTGCCGGCGCCGACAGCTCACTGGAACGGCAAAAGCACGCCCAGCGCGAGGAACTGGAGGCCGTGCGGGAAGAACTCGAACAAGCGCGATCCGAGTATGATGTGGACGTACTCCAAGAAGAACTTAGGCGGCTGGCTGAGCTTGGCAGCGATCTGAAGCGGGATCGCACGGAGCTTCTGGCCGAATTTGAAGGCGCGGAGGAAAGCCTGAATTCGATTCAAGCCAATCTGGAGACCGAAAATCCTTTCGTGACGCTGTTCCGTTCGCCTTCGGAAACGGCCTATTTCATTGCTCACGAACTCCAGCAGGAGCGCCCGCTGGGGGGCAATCCCATTGATGAGCAGGGCATGATGCGGCAGGAGTTGAACGAGGCCTATTGGGACCAGAAGCTTGAAGAGAAGACAACCCTGAACCGCATTTCGGACATGCGCGCCCAACTCAGCGCCCTGGAGCGCGAACGCAATAACGTGCGTGCGGAGCAGAATGAACACACGGCGTTGTTGGCCAGGCATGAGCGTACGATAACGCGTTTGGAGACCGAGGAAGAACTCGCAGAGCTAGTCTACCAGCAGATTGGGCTTAGCCGCGAAATGGTGAAGGCCGCCAGCGACATTATCCATGGGCGGACCGATGCCGACATCGGAGCGCTTGGCCTCAACCGGTTAACGGACCGCGTCTATCCTGAGCTGGCCCCGGGAATGCTGGGACGCAGGGGCCGGGTGATGTTGGCGGCGATGCTGGCCTTCTTGCTGAGCGGCGCGTTTGTCGTGGGGAACGATGTCGTCAAGCCCCGTCTGAACGAGTTGGTGACAAAGGAAGAGCGGTAGTCTCGAAGGCGGCGCGTACATCGGAACATTGGGGGAGGCAAACGCGGGTTTCCGTCATGGCCGGCGTTTCCAAGACGAGAAAGAAGCATTGACTGTATCCCATGGTGATGTTCATAACCAAGCGGCGTTTGAGCCTTTCATGCGGGCTCATGGCCGGTCTGATTTTGACCGTCTCGAGCGCGTGGGCGAGCGATCCGCCGGGGGGAGAAGACGGCGCGCAAGGGCATGCGCTTAACCATGTGTTGGAAGAGCCCGAGAGCCAGGATTTTAGGAACGTCTTCATTGGCTTGGCCTTGTTCCAAGCGGACGAGCGGTTGGATGACTCGCCAGCCTTAATTGATACCGGCGCTCCCCTGTTTGTTGAGATTCAGTGGGAGACAAATACCTCGAATCCCACGGAGCCAGCAATCGAGGCGCGATTTCTTTCCCACAAGAACCGCTACGTGCGTTCGCTGGAATTCGAGGTGACGCCGAACGCTAGCGGGGAGCCGCCGCCGCGGCCCGGTTCTTCGTTTTGGCGCCGGCGCCGGTTGGATTTGGAGCCGGTACTGGGCCAGTACAGCGGACTGGGATACTTGGTCTTCTACCGATCCCTGCCTGGCCCGGACATAACGCGCCGGGAAGCGCTGGACTATGCCTCCGTCTACATTGAGCCCGTTCCGAGGGGGCGGACGGTTTCGACGAACGAATACGGCCGTTTCTTCCCGGAAAACCATGTCAGTCTGGATACCAGCGTGCGATTGGGGCATGGCGCGGATGTGGTGTTGCCCTTGGAAGAGCCGCTTGAGGCGCACGGCGGGCTGGCGGTGATATCGTCCTTTGGATACGGTTCCGAACCGCAAGGGGAGGCTGTGGCCGAGTTGGAGTTTCTGCGGGACGGCGAGCCCCTCCACGGCGAGCCATTGCGCGCGGGCGTCCACACGGCCCGGGCGGATTACGACTTCAACCCGGACGGCCAGAATCACCAGAAGATTCCCATCATCGAATCGGCTGAGGCCGACTACCTTAGCAGACGGGGCACACCGTTCATGCGGCACAAATACGTGACGATACTCGACTTGGAGTCTGGGACGGACGAGGCCGATTCCATCCGCATTCGCTCAAGAAGCCCTGTCATTCTGGAAATCCATGACCTGGTCCTCACGGACTGAGCAACCGGTTTGATGCAGCCTGCACCCGCAACCGGCGATTCCGCCGCCTCATCCCATCCTTCACCGGCCACCTGGGGCTTGGGCGTCCTCATTGCGGCGGCCGCGTTGTTTCCCCTTTTCCTTGGTGAAAGCGGCTTGCTAGCTGCGGCCGTGGTGGTGGCTGGCGCA
>PUOI01000512.1 GCA_003552765.1 Candidatus Hydrogenedentota bacterium
AGATAGCGCGCGAGGCGCAATGAGGCGCTACGCCGCCGCCTTTCTGAAAGGGATGATGTCTGATAGCCGCGCCAAACGCGTGATGCACGCCCGAGCCGCGGGTTGGAAACGGACAGCGTGACCATGCTAGTTTTGACTTTGTCAGGGAATGCGAACATGGTCGCATTTTCGCAAGCGAGAACGTAACTTGACGCCAATATGTAGTATGGAGGGAGTAGACATGACGAAGTTTCTTTTGCAGGCCTTAACTGTGGTTGTGGCAGTAGTGGTGGCGGCGGGGCCCGTTGGAGCCGAGACCGAAGAAGGGGGCCGGCCCCATGTGGTGTTCGTGACGGGCGATGAAGAATACCGCTCGGAAGAGTGTATGCCGATGCTGGCGCAGATTCTGAATGTGCATCACGGTTTCGATGTCACCGTTTGTTACGCGCTCACCGACGGCGTGATTGACCCCAACCAGAGCGAGAACATCGAGGGGCTGGAGGCGTTGGAAGACGCCGACATGATGGTGATGTACACCCGGTTCCGCCGTCTGCCCGATGACCAGCTTCAGTACATCGTCGATTTCGCCGAATCGGGCCGCCCCATGGCGGGATTCCGCACTTCGACGCATGCGTTCCAGTACGGCGGTGATCATCCCAACCACCACATGGATAACGAATGGCCGTACGAGGTCTTTGGATTGCCTTGGATCAGCCATCACGGCGGTGACAACTCCACGGATGTGTTCCTTGTGGAGGATCGCGAGGACCATCCCATCCTGAATGGGGTTGAACCGTTTCATGTCCGAAGCTGGCTCTACCATTCCGAGGGGCATCTGCACGAAAACGTGGAGCCCTTGCTGTACGGCCAGTCGGTCGAGGGCCCCGAACCCGGCGGGGAGCACTTCGAGGATCCCCATGCCGTCGCCTGGACCCACACCTACGAGGGCGAGGAAGGCGAGAGCCGCGTCTTCTTCACCACGCTTGGACATCCCTTTGACTTCTTCGAGGAGCCCATGCGCAAGCTTTCCATCAATGGGATCTTCTGGGCGCTGGGCATGGAAGACGAAATCCCAGAGGATGGCTTGACGGTGGATTTCGTGCACGAGTACGACCCCAACGACGCTGGCTTCGGGGACCAGTACAAGCCGGACATGCGGCCCGAGGACATCCCGCTGGGTGAGTGAGTATCGAGAAGCGGCGTGAAAGAGATTTGGATCTCTTGCGGGACATGGCCATCGCATGCGGCTATGTCCCGCTTTCGCGTTCGTCCTTGAGGCGACCGCAGTTGCATTGGACGTATAGACCAGTTGCGATAGGGTGTACTATAATCAACCTTGCCTTTACGTGATTCCGGAAAGGGATCGCTCTACTTTGATTAGGGAGAACCGTGTATCGCTGGCGGGCGAGCGGCTTTCCCACGAACGAAGTGACTTGGAAGTTAGGAGGACGGCCCACATGATGAACGATACACCTGAACACCCTGGCGTTGAGAGTACGAACCAACGGTGCGGGGAATCTGCCGGCGATAGTCCCTGTTGCTTCGCGCGGCGCCGGTTTCTTCTGACGGCGGGCGCGGGGCTGGGGTTGAGCTTGGCTGGCGGCGCGGCTTCGGCTGAAGAACACGCCGAAGGCTCGGCGGATGAGTTCGAGATCTATAACGAAGCCACGCAGTTCGAACTTGAGGAAGACCCCGAGGCGATACTTGATAAGGCCCACGAGCTTGGGGAACAGTACCACCGGCAGCACGGGGGTTGCGCGCGCTGTACAGTGCGAGGCCTTCAGGATGCATTGGATATGGTTCCCAGCCACCCCGGTTTGTTCCGGGCCTCCACATGCCTTGATGCAGGCGCGGCGCCCGGCTCCGAACTGAGTTGCGGGTGTTTTACGGGCGCTGGGATTGTGATTGGATATGTCTGCGGCGGTGAGGATTTCGCGAGCCGCGACTTGGCCCATAACCTCATCCAGCGAGTTGCCGTGCGCTACCAAGACAATTGGGGCAGCGTTCTGTGCAAAGACGCCCTCGACCATGGGGATTGCAGCGATCTCGTGGGTCTTACGTGCCGGTGGACGGCGGAGGTCTTGTTGGAGCAGTTCACGGATTACACGCCGGGCTGATTCGCGGCGAGCGGCCAAAGAGGGGAGGGCGGTTGCTCTCCTCCTAACGAATAAGGATGCAGTCCCATGACGAACGGCAATGAACGGATGGAGGCCCAAGGCGGCGCGGTCACACGGCGCCAGTTTTTGAGCCGGGCGGGCATGACGGCGGCAGGCGCGGGGCTGATCGCGGGAATGGGATGGCCCGCGGCGGCAGCGGAAACCCCTGAGCAGCCGCTGCCCACGCGCGTATTGGGGCGCACTGGCGAGGAGGTTTCCATTCTAGGCCTGGGAACCGCCCCGGTAGGCGAAGGACCGCCGGATGTCGACCAAGCGGTTGAGGTGTTCGCCGCCGCCATGGATCGCGGGGTGAACTTCATCGACACAGCCCGCATCTACGGCAACGCCGAGGAAGCGCTTGGCAGGTTGATACCGGATCGGCGCGACAACCTGTTCTTGGCGACGAAATGCTGGACCGATACGGCCGATGGCGCGGAGCAATCGCTGGATGAATCCCTGAGGTTGCTGAACACCGACTATGTCGACCTCTGCCATATCCACCATGTCGGTGGAAAGAATGTCGATCAGGTGTTGGCGGACGATGGAATTCTCGAGTATCTAATCAAGCAGAAGGAAGCCGGCAAGATTCGCTTCATCGGCCTTTCCGGTCATGCGCGAAGCTCGCGTTTCCTCGAAGTGCTTGAGACAGATGAGATTGATGTGGTCATGATGGTGCTGAACTACGCCGACCGGAACATCTACGAGTTCGAGAGCGACGTGTTGCCGGCCTGCCGCGAGCGCAACGTGGGCGTGGTGGCCATGAAGGCATTCGCGGGTATTCGAGGCGGGGTCCCTTATCACTCCAGGGCCTATGTGGGGTGCCCCACCCATCCCGATTACTTGCAGCGGGCCTTGGGATACGCCCTTGACCTAGAAGGCGTGGCGTGCGCCGTGGTTGGCCCGTACAACGTGGAGCAGGCCATCGACAATGTGGAGATGGCGCTGGCGTATGAACCGCTTTCCGAAACGGAGCGCGCCGAGATCATCGAATACGGCGAGCGGCTTGCCG
>PUOI01000283.1 GCA_003552765.1 Candidatus Hydrogenedentota bacterium
GTGGGAACTTCGGGGCCGTTAACGGACGTGCGGGACCAAGCGGGCCGTCCCTATGAATACATACGCAACGAGACGCCCGGCCATGCGAAACCCTTCGGCCCGGTGGTCTTGCCCGCCGAAGTCGAGGGCCAGCCCTACGTCGAGTTGCGGTGGAAGTATTACCACATCTTAGGAGATTCCGGTCCCCGCGCTGAATTGCGCCTTGACGACGTGTTGGTGACCGCGGGCGACCCCGGAAACGCCACGCAACTCGTGTTCGACAATCCGCCGGATCCCACCGGTCAAACGGGTGAGCTGTTGTCTCCAGTGATTGTCCGCGCGGTTAATGACGACGGCCTCACGGATACCGCGTTCGAGGGAATCATCTCGCTGACCGTGAACGGGGGAGACGGCGCACTGAGCGGAACGCTGGAGTTGGAAGCCGGCGAGGGCGTGGCGGTGTTCGATGACCTTACCATCGAGGATGGCGGCGGAACTTCCACCCTGAATGCCTCGGCCAACGGGGTTGCCTCGGCCGAGACGCATCCCTTCACCATCGTCCATCTCGAAGAGTTGCTCACGCCTCAATACATGCAAGCGGACGTCCCCAACGACGACCGCGTGCCCTACGCGTTCCGGCTCCGCTTGAGCGGGCTCGACCCCGACACCGAGTACCGCTACGCCAACCGGATCGCCACGGTGGACGAAGAGCCCACGCAGGACGGCGCGGGAAACAACATCTTCGTCGATCCCGCCAACTTCCGGCGCAACACGGACACGCCCGATTTCGGCGGCGATCCCGGCACGTTCAGCACGTTCGAGACGGATGGCGCGGGGACCTACGAGGGTTGGTTTATTACCGAACCCACGGGCAACGATCGCTTTGATGAAGACAAACTCCACCTGAGGATCCTTCTCAACGACGGCGCGGGCGGAGAAGACAATCACTTCATCCTGAACACCCCGAACACGGCCACGCTCCTCCGTTTCGGCGAAGAGGCGTCCCATGGTACGGGCATTTACGGAACCTCCTCCTTCAGCCCGCGCAACTTCGTGTTTCTCTACGACAACGTTGACGGCGAGGGACGTCCTGTCGCCGGAACCTTTGTGGAACCGGGCGGACAAGACATGGATGGCCGCTACACCACGTTCTACGAGTTCGAGGTCTGGAACCAAGATGGCCGTTGGGGAACCCTGCTGCCCAATACGCTGGCCGATGGCGTGCGGCGCATCGAGGAGCGCGACCTAACCGATGGCTCCGTGGTCAGCGTCTTGACAAGCGAGGACGGGCAGTGGGAAGGCGTGGACACGCGCAATCCCAGCGGCGGCGCAACGGATCCCATTGTTCTGGCGCTTGATGGCGACCCCGGTGACCCGGATGATCCCGGCGAACCAGGCGATCCAGGCGAACCGGACGAGCCTGCATTCCAGTTGCTGGACTTCACGCCGCGTGTAGGCCTCACCTTGGGGCATGTCCCGGTCCAGGCGTTCGTGGAAGGGTTGACGGACCAGACCTGGCTCGAGATCGGAGGCGCTCCAGTAAGCGGTCTCGATCGTTCGGAGGATACGCTGACCGGACGGTTGCCGCGTCTTGCGCCGGGCGAACACTCCGTGCGCGTCGTGGATGACGAAACTGGCGACTCGGACACACATCCCGAGCCCATGCGGATCACGGATGATCCCTTTGAAGCCGGCGCGCTCGACGCGCTTGAAGCAGTGGAGCAACTCGAGGCCGAACCCGGCAAGGCCGCGTTGTACGCCGGGCCGTTTCCAACGGAAGACGGCGCATTGCGGGATTTGGACTACGAGACGGAGGAAGGCATCCGCATCCATGTGCCCGTTGCGGCGTTGCCGCCCGATACGCAGAACGCCTTTCTGGTCGTGCGCTCGGCGGAGAAGCTGGCCGATGTTCACGAAACGGATCTCGAACTGCCGGAACGCGCCACGCCCCGCGGTCCCGCTGCGGACATTCACGTGCTGGTGGAGACGGTTGAGGGAAGCTTCGAACTCAACGAGACCTATGACAACCCGGCCCGGCTGGCCTTCCCGGCCCCCGGCGATCCTTTGAATAGGCTGTTCCTCGGCGGGATGGACACCAACCTCGACGAGCAGTTCGACCCCATCCTGCCCGAGGAGCCCGCCTTGACGGATTATGAAGTCCCGTTGGCGCTGATCGATGAAGACGAATACGTTGAGGCGGAGATCACCTCCTTCACGACGTACGTCTTGCTCGGGAGCCGCGTTCCCGGCGACGTCAACAACGACGGTGTCGTCAACGCCCAGGACATTCAGATTGTCATCAACGCCGTGCTTGGCCTTCCGCTGCCGGATGGCCTCACCGACGCCGACACGGACGTCACAGACTCTGGAGTAACCAACGCCCAAGACATCCAATTCGTCATAAACAGGGTGCTCGGTATAGAGTAGTCACCCAGAAACGGAGGACCACCGTGAAGACGATACCTCCACTCTCAACACAAGCCCACTGTCAACCCGGGTGCAAGGAAACCTCCTTGGGCCGCATGACAGCGGCGATCATCATCCTTTGCGCATTACCCTTGGCCGCAAACGCTGATGTGGCGCTCAACGCCCTGGTGGCTTCGAATGGCGTGACGCTGGCGGATTCCGACGGAGACTACCATGAACTTATAGAACTCTATAACAGCGGCGCGGAGCCGGTGGACCTCGAGAACCATGGCCTCTCGAACGACTCCAACGAGCCCTTTCAGTGGGTGTTTCCGAACGTCACGCTTGAGCCCGGCGAATTCCTCGTCGTGTTTGCCACGGGCAAGGATCGCCCCGAAGACCCCGAGGAACTGCACACCAACTTCCGCATCAGCGCCAGCGGCGACGAAGTGTTGCTTACGCATCCCGATGGCTCCCTTCTTGATGAAATCCCTCCCACCGAAATCCCGCGTGACGTGGCGTACGCCCGCCAGCCCGATGGAACCGGCGATTGGTATTTCTTCGATGAACCCAAGATGGGCGAACCCAACACCGGCCAAGGCTATCATCTGACGCTGGAGCCCGTCGAGTTCTCGCACGATGGCGGCTTCTACGCCGAGCCCTTCCAACTTGAACTGGAAACCGAGCACGAAGACGCCACGATTTACTACACGTTGGATGGGAGTGAACCCACCCGGGATTCCAACACGTA
>PUOI01000506.1 GCA_003552765.1 Candidatus Hydrogenedentota bacterium
AATCCTCCCCTTCATCCAGGCTTTCCCGCGCCTCGGCGGCTACGGCCTGCACGCCGGGGCCAGTCTGCGGAAAGAACAACCCGCGTACGGTCACCGTCTCCGGATGCGTCAATTGGTCTTCTTGCCGCCGAAACTCCTCCTCATATTCCTCTTCGCTGATGGCGATATTCCCATGTTGAAGCGCCTGCCGGATACGGTGCATGACAGCCTCCTCGCCCAGCAGGCGGTCGTGCACCCGATCAATACCGAACTCGCGTTCGTCGCGCATGGCTGCAAGCATGGCGTCATCCATGCCCCATTCCTCGGGATTCTGGAGTTCCAGCATCAGCTCGGGATTGGTCTGCGCAAAGACCTGCTCGGCGCGCTCGCGGGGCACGCTGATCACGCCTTCGCGTGCGAGCCGTTGTCCAAGGCGGCGCCTGATTTCATCGTCGATATGATTGCGAAGGGCCTCGGCCAAATCGCTGCGTGTGCGGATGACCGGGCGTTCTTCCGGGGGCTTCTCGCGAATGACCTCCATGAGGTCGCCCCGCGTTATCGTTTCGCCGCCCATTTCAGCCACCACAATGCGATCCCTATCGGCGATCATGCCGCAGCCGCTGGCCAGCGCCGCAACGAGGCCCACCGCCAGCATCCGGCCCACGATGGAGACCGCAACGTTCGTTTGAGAAATTCTCATCACTCCAAAATGACTCCTTTGGCATTCGTTATCTAGCCGTGAGTTGGCGGCGGCGGGGGCACAAGCCTATAATGGCCTTCCGCGGACAGCCGCCGGAATGCAATACCATCTGAATTGTCGCATATTCCATGCGCCGAGGGGAACCGATGAGCTATTACGTATATATGACGCTGCTCGTGGCGGCGCTGATTCTGTGGGCCATTATCGCGTTCCGAGGAGATGGATCCAACGGTGAAGACGAGTAGCACGGCCCTTGAGGCACGCCGCCGTTAGCCGCGCTCCCCGCCCTGATCCCCTTCTTCTGGCCGTTTGCCCATGCCCAGAGACCGGAGGAACGCGTCGACATCCACACTCGGCTCTGGGGCGCTTTGCTCTGGGTGAAAACGCAAGGGATTGCGGATGAAGGCGCGCTGACACGCAGGGCACAGGTCGAGCTGGATGTTCTTGTAAACGCCTTCTTCCAGTTGCTGGGCGTCCTTGTGCTTCATTTGCTCGATCAGGCGGAGCATCTCGGCGCGATGGTCCCGCACCAAGTCCAACAAGGATATTTCCAGTTCATCGTAGGCCGCTTTGACGTCGATTTTGACGGTGTAGCGCAGATCATGCCGATTGAGCGTCTTGCCGCATCCGTCGCACGTGTACGTAATCATACCTGGATTCGCTGTCCCGTCCGGTTCGTTTGAGAATTGGCTCCAGCCCCGCCCGCGCCATTATGCAATAACACCTCAATTGGAGAACGCACGCGCCTCGCACATCCGTAGACACGCCCTTACAGTAAGCGTAAAGCATTTCCGCCCATTTGCGCAACCGGCCATGACCTGATATCCTTGATTCCAAGTGCAACGTTCCTTCTACCGTCCGGGAGGGAGGTGCGACAGTGTGTGTAACGGCGAGGCCGATAACCGGAACCGCCAAAACGGCTTGAAGAATAAGGCATGACGAACGAATACCCACCTTCCCCAGATATCTTCGGGAATACGCATTCCTCGCAGGACAACCCGCCAACGGAAACCAGCGCCGGCGAAGAGCAAGAAAACGTCGCCAGTGAGTCCACGGCCGAAACCTCCGAAGCTGCCTCGAAAGGGGGAGGGGGACGGTGGCGTCCGTTTGGGTTTGTGATCACGTTTCTTGTGATCGCGGTCACCCTGCTTTTGGCGCACCATTACTCCTTAAGCAGAGACCCCATGAATTGGTATCTCTACCAGGTGGCGCGGGATACGGCCAGCGTGCTGGACGTCATTGGCGCGCAAGGGGCCTTGGAGAATCCCACGGCGTACACTGATCGCCGGAGAGAGATACGAGAGGCCTTACGCGAGGCCGGGGTGCGCGGCGTGCTGGAGTCTCCAGAGGACGCCGGCGAAGAGCCGGAGCTTACTCCTTGGGAAATCTGGCAGCACCGCGTGTTCGAGTTCCGCGAAGAGCGCCGCCAGCTTGAAGCCTTACGGGATGAACTTGAGCCGTCGCCTCGTCCCACGATGGATACCTTGGAACAGCATCGCGCGCATATCGAAGAGATTATTGAGAGCCTTGAAATCGCGGTGCTGCGCCATGACCCTGCTCCGGGCGTGGAAGATACCTTGGCGGATGCCCGCGAAATCCTGGAGGAACTCGATGGCGCCTTAGCCGCTGTGGGAGACGAGTCCGCTGTTGTCCCGCTTCTGTACGAGGTTGAGGAGGGGTTGGAGCAAGCGCGTGCTGCTCAACGGCGCAGTGTGGAGCGGGAGTTGGCCGAGACAAAAGTGGAAGGCGCCACCAGGCTCGGCCCTCGAGTGCACTATGTGCGGGAACCCAGCACCTGGAGAGCCCTCCGATGGGCGCAGGAAGACTTGGCCGCCCTTGAAGCGCGGGAGGGCGCCGATCCCGAAGAGAAGGCGGCTCTTGAAGAGAGGATAGCGGAACTCGAAGCACAGCGGGAAGCTGAACGCGAAGCAGGCGGGGGCCGGCTTCCCGAGGCTATGTTTATCTTCGTGGTGATCCCCGACTGCGGGGCGATCCCCACCATGGTGATTTATCTTGCCGCCGTTGTCGCGTTTCCCACCCGGTGGTGGAAGCGCCTGGCCGGCGTGCTGACCGGATTGCCCATTCTCTACGGGGTCAACGTAATCCGCTTAGCTTGTCTGGGCGTAATCGGCTCCTACACCGGCCCAGGCGAGCAGTTTGATTTCTACCATGAGTATGTCTGGCAGGGACTCTATATTCTCTTCGTGGTGGCTCTCTGGTTGATCTGGATGGAGGTGGTGGTTAAAGGGAGGCGGCCATGGCCCAAGAAAAACGCGCGCTAGGCATTCTGCTTTTCTGTGTGAAGTTCATTCCGGCCGTGGCCGTGTGTCTGACCCTGTGGTGGTTGTTCTTGCCCTATTACGGCGCCTTTTTGGGGGCGACGGGCGAATTCCTTATCGGAACCTTCACCGGGGTCCCCGTGGACGGGTACGCTGTCGAGCCGGATGGCAT
>PUOI01000103.1 GCA_003552765.1 Candidatus Hydrogenedentota bacterium
CATTGCCTTGGCCAGCAGCCATCAATACGGGATGCTGACACTGCTTGACGGGCTGGGCGAAATAGCGTGGAGCACGCCGCTCGCGGACACTCCGCAAATGGCTCCTGTTTTTCTCGAAAACGAAGCCGGGTCCCACGAACTCCTGACGGTTTCGGCAAATGGGAGCGTGGAGCACTGGGATGTGGAGGAGCGCCAACGCGTCGCTTTTCACCACGTCCCGGAGTTGGCCAATGCCCACGGGCTTGTCACGGTCCCGCAAACGCTCGGCGCGCTACGCTATGTGGCGGCAACCCGCTATGTGGCGGCGACCCAAGGTGGCGTCATAGGGCTTGACGAAGACTTCGAACTGCTCTGGCGCAACAACGATGTCCAGCCCATCTCCGCGCCCGTGCTGGACGAGGCCGCTGGCATGCCGAGAATCCTGACCGCGACAGACGACGGCGTGGCCGCTTTTGACGCAACTGGCGAACTGCTCTGGCGGGAACGCCGCGCCGCTCTTCCGCCCAGCGGTCCCCCCCTCCCCTTGCCTCGGGAACCAGGACTTACCCCGCTCTACGCTTACGCCAGCGCGGACCATTTCCTGCGGCTCATCGCACCTCAACAATGAGGTCAGAATATCCTGCAAGCGAACGTGTTGCTGGCTAATCCGTAGTTTCGAGCTTATTCTTGGCGTAAACCCTAGTGTGGCAATGACTTCTAGACCGTAGTTCCACGCGGTTTTTCGCCGTAAACTCTTACATATTAAAGACTTAATGCACGCGACAAATGCTTGATGTTCCCATGTAACTGCGTATTTCGGACGTGACCCGCACCACGCCTCATGCTACGGTGGTCACAGCTCAACCGAAAGCGTATAAGGCGCTGAAAGCGCTTGAGGAAGTAGCCTGGGGCAAGCGAAGCGCAGCCCCAGGGTGGACGTCCCCCCGCATGTCCGTCCTGAAGGGACGCAAGAAACGCCTGGTGTCCAGACGGAACCGTGCATCCAAAACCGTACGAGACGCTTTCGGGCTTGATTCGGCGGCTTGAAAGGCGTGCTTACAATCTCGTAGTATGCGTTTAAACATCGTTCGGTTTGCGCCGCGCGTTTTGGCGGGAAGCTCTCAAGCGCCGCCACGCCCGGGGAACCGGGGTAAGGGAAAAAGGGAAACCTGTCGTTTCCCATGTGGCACCCGTCGCATAGTTGATGCACGTAAGTTTGAAAACGCAATCGGCCAACTAGGGAAAGCGAAAGTAGACATGACAAATACGAACAGCAAAGGGATGTCACGGCGGCAATTTCTGCGCACTATGGGCGCCGCCGGCGCGGCATTAACAGTACTCCCGGGGGGAATCCACGCGAGCTACGCCGCCAACAGCAAACTGCAAGTGGCGAGCATCGGCGTGGGCCGCAATTTGCCCGCTCTAATGTCGAGCGAGAAAATGGAGTTTGTGGCCTTGTGCGACGTGGACGCCAATCAGTTGGAGAATGTGGGCGCTGAATATCCCGACGCGCGCCGGTTCACGGATTGGCGCGAGCTATTCGACGCCATGGGCGACGAGATTGACGCCGTGCATGTCCCCACGCCCGATCACTCCCATGCGGGTCCGGCGATGCGCGCGATAAACATGGGCAAGCATGCCTTTGTGGAGAAGCCCCTCACGCACCAAGTCAACGAGGCGCGGCAATTGAAACTGGCGGCGCAACGGGAAGGCGTGGTCACCCAGATGGGCATCCAAGTGCACTCTTCCTCCAGCTACCGCAACGCCGTGGCCATCGTGCAGTCAGGGATTATCGGACGGGTCAAGGAAGTCCACAGCTGGAGCGATAAAACCTGGGGCCGCGACGAGGATGGCCTGCCCGGCAACACCGAGGAACCGCCGGACACCGTGAACTGGGATGCTTGGGTTGGCCCGGCTCAATGGCGCGATTACGCGCCCGGACATTATCACCGCAGCAATTGGCGCCGGTGGCTGGACTTCGGCTGCGGAACCATGGGCGACATGGGAATCCATATCCTGGATCCCGTGGCATGCGCGCTGGAACTCGGCCCCCCCACTACCATCCTGTCCCAAAGCCCGACGCCTTTCGAGTATGCCCACCGCAACGCGAACCGGGTCCGCTACACCTTCGCAGGCACGCCATACACCGACGGCGAGATCGCGCTGACATGGTACGATGGCCGGGACATGCCCGAGCCGGACGGCTGGCCCGAATTGCCGGACGGCATCGGCATGCCCGGTCAAGGCTCGATCTTCCTTGGCGAAGAAGGCGCTCTCTTGTTGCCACACGGCGACCGGCCCTATCTTATCCCGGAAGAAGACTTCGCCGATTTCGAGAGCCCGTCCATGGGCAGCAACAACCACTACCACCAGTGGGTCAACGCATGCTTGGGCGAAGACGAAACCTCGGCTGGCTTCGACTACTCCGGGCCGCTCACCGAAATGCTGTTGCTGGGCGTACTGGCGTGCCGCTTCCCCACGCAAGAAATGCATTGGGACGCCGAGGCGATGCAGTTCACCAACTTCTCCGAAGCCAACGCCCTGCTCAAGATTCCATACCGCGAAGGCTGGGAAGTCGAAGGACTGGCGTAAGCCCTCTTACAAGGGTCAGACGCCTGCAGGAGTATTCACTTTCGTAGCAAACAGAGCTACAGGGCTAAAAGAAAATTCCCCCTTTGAAGGGGGATCAAGGGGGATGTTTTCCTGTGGAGCAGCGTCCGAGGTTGGGAGAGCGTCAAGCCAGAACTTGTTGACCGCCAAAGTGAACGCACTAGGAGGTGGCATGGCCTTCCAGGCCATGAATAACGGGCTGGAAGGCCGTGCGGCGTCACCGCCAACACCGGAAGCTACCCGCGATTCAAAGGCGGACAGAGTATTAGGAGAAGAACTTGCATTAGGGCTGGCCGATGGAGTATCATGCAATCAAATTCGGGGAAATGGTTATCCATTTCTGAAACAAGCGAGCTTACAGGCGTGCCAACGCACGTCCTGCGGCAGTGGGAAGAACGTTTCCCCCAATTGCGGCCCAAACGCGATCGCGCCAACCGCCGGCGCTATACCGATGATGACGTGGCCATTGTCCGCCGCATCAAGGAACTGCTCCGGCAAGAAGGTATGACGACCGAAGGCGCACGCGCCCGGCTCGAACAA
>PUOI01000263.1 GCA_003552765.1 Candidatus Hydrogenedentota bacterium
AGGTGTTGTGACGCCCTTTCAGGGCTGTGCGGCTGGGCGGCGTTATTTCCCAGGGCGTTGCCCTGGGCTGTCTTGTATCAGCCCTTCGGGCTTGGTCTTATCGGCGTTTCTGGCGTCGATGCCCCTTTGCAAGGGCGAAGGCCGGGGCGGGTACAATGATGGAACGTGACATCCCGGTTGAAATGTAGACGCGGCATCTTGCCGCGTTGCGGTAGCGCTTAAGAAAGCGGCAGGATGCCGCTTCTACTTTGCCGATGGCCCGTAGGGCCGGGGGATGTACGTAGCGCCGCCTTACAGGCGGCCATGCCGGCAGGATGCCGGGGGTACGGCGCGGCAATGCCGGCGAGACGCCGGCGGTACGGCGCGGCAATGCCGGCGAGATGCCGGGGCGTACGGCGCAGGCCTCGGGGTGCGGGTGGTACAATCGGGGCATGACTTCCACGCGAGGCGCCATCGGGGAAACGGCGTCCGTTTTGATGGGCAGTTCAAGAATGAGGCTAGACATAATGCAAGGTAATCGACGTAATCCGGCCGCAACAGGTCCGCGGGCTGCCAACAACCGGGGCGCCGCCCTGCTTGTGGCCGTTGGCATTCTGACCGTGCTTCTCGCCTTGGGCCTCACCTTCTACGCGACCACGCGCCACGAAATGCGGCGCGCCGTCAGCGTGGAACGGGGCATGCGCGCCGGGCTCGCCGCCGACAGCGGCCTGGCCATGGCCATCGCGTTCTTGAACGAAGATCGGGAAATCCATCCCACCTACACCTCGCCGGATCACGCCTGGAAAACGTATTTCAACGGCGCTTGGATGGCGGGCAAGCCCTGGGCCATCCAAGACGAATTCTTTCTGCAAGAGGACGTTGACTCCCCCTTCGCCGCGGGCGGTGTGCCCGCCATCCCCCACGAATTCATCCGCGATCCCGCCTTTTTCCCCTTTGATCTGCCTGACGAGGTGCCAGAAGAATTTGAACGGAATTTGGGCCGGCATTGGCTGTACATTCCCCGCGTCCAACTTGCGTTAGCCGATCCCGAACCTGGCGAAGGGCTGTTGTTGGAGGATCCCTATTCCGGGCCCTGGGTGACGCCGGCGGACTACGTGGATTCATGGGTGGATCCCTTTCTTACCGATGACGCCGGGGACCCCTTGGTGCTGAATGATGTCACCCGCGCCGAGGTGATTCACCAGTGGGCCGATGTCGATAACACCGGCGACGGCTTGCGCGACAGCGTCTGGCTGCCCATTCCGCAGGAGCGCGTCCTGGACGACGACGGCATCGACAACAACCTGACCGGAAACATTGACGAACGCGGCGAGACGGCGCCATTCGCTTACATGCGGCTTGCCGGGACGAATCAGGTGGTCAACAGCCGCGAAGAAATCGAAGACATTATTGCGCAAGAGGGCGTTGAGGCGCTGGCGCCCATGCTCACCACCTACCTGCCCGTGCCTGACCTTGACGATGAGGATGGAAGCTTACAGTACGACGCCGACGGTGAGGTGGTGCTTGTGGATCAGTATGACTGGAGCGTGTACGTTCCGGTTGACGCCTTCTTGTTCTCGGGGCACCCCTTCTATGAGGATCATCCCTGGTACGACGTGGGCGCGCTCGTGTTGCAGCCCGATCCCGATCCCGAGATTAGTGACGTCGACAACATCGACAACGATCACAACTTCATCGTCAACGATTTCGAGCACCACATCTGGGAGCTTCCGGAAGAGTTTCTGGACCCGATAAGCGGCGAATTCATCACGGTGCCTCCCCCGGAGGAGTGGCTTCCTATAGAGCAGCTTCCGGAGTTCTGGGCCGCCGAAGACTATACCGGAGACCAGATTGAGGCGTTTTGGGCCCAGCTAGCGCCGGATATACAGCAATCCTACAACGACATTAACGTACTGGCCGCATTTCCCGATCTGTTTGAGGCGAACCCCTACCTGCGCATCACGGCGGCGGGCGAGCCCGTGTCGGACATCATCGGCCGCGTGGCGGTTCACATTGATGACGAGGCCAGCAAGGTCAACATGAACGTGGCGGGCGCTTTCAGCCGCGACGAGCAAGGCCAGGTCATGCGCGCGCTCAACCAGGGCGTGGGGCCTCATGAATACGACACCCGCGTCCTGCCCGGCATTGGCGACGCGCTTGCCGAGCGCTTGTGGGCGTATCGCACCGGCGCGCCGCGCGGTGTGCTTACTGACGTGGATCCCTTTTACGACCTCGACGTCACCTCGCCGGGCTACGGCAATGTGGACGACGACGGCATGGCCCTGTGGGCGGCCATGAGCGGACGCGACGAACGCGGGACCGGCATTGCCGACATGGGCATCGGCGGATTCCCGGACGATGTCCTGAATGATCTGCCCGATGACGTGGAGGACTTCGAGACCCAATACCAGCGCGCCGCCACCGCCATCGCCAACCGCGCCTTTGACGGCATCGACAATCCGGGCGAGCGCCGCCTGTTCCAGCCCTTCCGCAACCGTCTGGCCGAGCAGGATCCCGGCATCGACTTCGAGCAAGGCGGCGGCCAGATCGGAACCTACGGCGACCGGCTCTTCCGCACCAAGAACCAAATTCAGAATGTGTTCGAAATTGGCGAAGGCCGGTACGAAAACCTGCGGAACTTCATCACGGTCCACTCCACGCAGAAGAACAACCGCCACCGCGTGCGCGGCGTGGGGGAGCGGCCGCTGCAGTCCGGCGAACAAGAACTCAGCGGCCTGAAACTGGACTACAATTTCTCCTCGGCCGAGCCCATCGCGGACGCCCTTAAGTACGACTGGGGCATGACCCCCACGCTCCTGCCGGGTTCCTACATCGTCGACGAGGACACGGGCGAGGAGGAGACTGTTGGTCTCAGCGACCTGCCCATCCAGGGCCAGTTCGCCCTCGGCATGCGGCAGGAAGGCGTGGACTACGAACTGCCGGACGCTGAAATTCCCGGCGATGACCCTGATCTCATGCTGTTCGGCGACCCCGATATTGACGGCGACCTCAATGTCCGCTTTGTCGCCGCGGATCCCGAACTGCGCGCCATGCTCCTGGCCGCCACCCTGCGGGACAAGCGCGACCCCAGCGCCTCCCGCCGGCTGCTCGACACCAGAATCGAAGACGAGTGGTGGCGCACGCTGCA
>PUOI01000036.1 GCA_003552765.1 Candidatus Hydrogenedentota bacterium
CTCATGTTCAGCCCTGAAAGGGCGCAACATAGACTCGCACCCGCCTGTAACGCCCTTTCAGGGCTGGTGGAGGGGAGGCCCTGTTTTCCCAGGGCGATTGCCCTGGGCTGTTGTATATTGGCCCTTTCAGGGCCGCTTTGGCTCATCGCGAAACGGTCTTCTTGTCCAGCACGTCATATCAGGTTGGGCTTGATTACGGGCGGCCTCACTGAAGTGAATCGGTCTCAGTCTTTCGTGTTTAGGACAACAATGAGGGGGAATAGATGGGAATAATTCCCCCTTCGAAGGGGGTGGCCCGAAGGGCCGGGGGATGTAAAACAACCTTCACCCGCGATTGATGGGCCCGTCCCTCAGTTGGCCGGGATGCCGTATTCCTTCATCTTTCGCCAGAGGGTGGAGCGGGAAATCCCAAGTTTCCGAGCGGCCTCGGTCTGATTCCCATCCAACTTATCCAGAGCGGTCCGGATGAGGTTCTCCTCCATCTCCTTGAGCGTGGGAATGCCGTTTCCACCGTGATACGGCAGCGCCAAGCTGGGCCGAGCGCCCGCCTGAACGTAGTCCGGCAGGTCTTGCACGCGCACAGTGCCATCCTCCGCCATAATCACGGCGTGGGCTAGAATGCTCTCGAGTTCCCGCACGTTGCCGGGGTACGAGTAACGGCTGAGCAAGGCTTGGGCGTGCTCGTCCACTTGGCGCACGTCCTTGCCATACTTCGCGCTGAACCGTTGCAGGAAGTAGTCGACGAGCCGCGGCAGGCTGTCCATGCGCTCCCGGAGCGGCGGGATGCGGATTTGCACCACGTTGAGCCGGAAATACAGGTCCTCCCGGAAGCGCCCCTCAGCCACGGCCTTCTCAAGGTCGTGATTCGTGGCCGCGATGATCCGGACATTGACGCGCTTGGACACGCTGGCGCCCACGGGCCGGATCTCCCCGTTTTGCAGCACGCGCAACAGCTTGGCCTGGGTGGTGAGCGCCATGTCGCCGATTTCGTCCAGAAAGATGGCGCCCCCATCGGCCTCCTCGAACAACCCGCGCTTGTCGCTGTCGGCCCCCGTGAACGCGCCCTTGAGATGGCCGAACATCTCGCTCTCAAGCAGCGTCTCGGGCAAGGCGGCGCAGTTGATGGTGATGAACGGCATGTCCCGCCGGTTACTGAGCCGGTGAATCGTGTTGGCCAGGAGTTCCTTCCCGGTGCCGCTTTCGCCGAGGAGCAGCACCGTGCTGTCCGTCGGCGCCACCTTGGTGAGAAGTTCGACCACGCGCTTCATGGCCGGACTTCCGCCCAGCATGTCGTGAAACAGGGAGCGCTCGAAATACTGCAGCGCGCTCTCGGTGTCCACGTGGCGAAACGCCTTGTGCGCCACCATGGCCACGTCGGCTGGCGGGGTGTTGAGAGGCAGATAGAAAAACGCTCCTTGCCGGATGCCGCGCAAGGCCTCTTCAATCAAGGATATTTCGAAGAGCAGGATGATCTGGGTGTTGGGACTCTGACGGCGAACAAAGGAGACGAGGTCCACGTCGGTCTCCTGGCACAGCGTGAGGTCAAGGACCGCCACGTGAACCGCCCGCCGCTTCACAATCCGAAACACCCCCTTGGCGTCGTGGCATCGTTCAACGGCATGACCATCCAATTCAAGCTGGGCGGCCAATGCCCCGCCATAGCCCACATCGCTGGTTGCGACCAAGACTGTACGCGCTGATTCAGTTTGGTGATTGTCTTGCATTCAGACACGCCATGTCTGTGTTGGGAGTTGGTGTGTGTCAAAATAACGCAGCCCCTTCCGTCTGCGGCTGCGTTGCTTCATTCCCGATAGGATAACAAGACGCGGCCGAAACGTCTAGCGCTCGGCCCATACCCAAACTTTGCGTAGCCTCGATTCGGTTTGTCTTGGCCGTGAGGTGGCACGGGCTTCCAGCCCGTGATTCATGGCCTGGAAGGCCATGCCACCTCCAAACGAATCCATTTTGGCCGTCAACAATGAGGAGCCCTATCAACAAGTCCAGGCTGGGCGCGCTACTGGCCGCGGGGTTGGGCTAACAGTAGGCGCGTCTCTTGGGGGGGCGTGGAAGAGGCGCGAGCCCGGACCAGAAAAGGCTCGATCCGGGCTCGCTGCATACGATGGTCAGGAGTTCCGCCGTACACGTAAAATGAACTAGGTACCGGGACCCGGTTCTGGACTCATCTCGTCCCGCTTGTCTTCCACCTCGCGGTATTCTTCCGCGGTGGCAAGCGGTTCCTTCGTCGTGTCTATCACCGGCCACTCGGCGGCATACTTGGCGTTGATCTCCAGGAAGTCCTCCCACTTCTCGGGGAGGTCCTCCTCCGGGTAGATGGCTTGTACGGGACATTCGTCCACGCATGCGCCACAATCAATGCACTCCTCGGGATCGATCACAAGCATGTTCTCGCCTTCGTGAAAGCAATCCACAGGGCAGACCGCCACACAGTCGGTGAACTTGCACTTGATGCAGGGTTCCGCTACAACATGGGTCATTGGTTCTGTGCTCCTATCTATGTGAGAGTGACTAGGTGTACTTGAGCGAACTCCTTCCCTCCACGTAACACTTGAGAAGGCGATTGTGTTTCAACGCCTGAAGGGAAGGGCGCAGGTACGTTAAGAGGCTACGAAATGGGCCATTGCCTTAGCTACCATCTTGAACGGTCCCAAGTCAAGCGGAATGCCCAGGCTCCAGCGTCAACATGCGAACGACGCCTGCGTGAGCGGGAAACCGCTCCAGCATTTCCTCGCGGTTCGCCAAGGTGAAATCCTCGAACTCGAATCCCGGCGAACACGTGCAGGCCACCAGGCTAAAAGCCCCCGGCTGGGTGTCATCCACGGTTGCGCCAAACCAGAGGCCACTCGGAACCACGGTATGAAACTGCTGTCCCTGGTCCGCATGGGGGCCGACGCGCGCCGTCACATACCTCCCGGAGGAATGGATCTGGTGCAGCGTCAGGGAGCTTCCCGTGTAGAAGTGCCAGACCTCCTCCGCGCGCAGCCGGTGAAGCTGGGAGAATTGCCCCGCCTTGAGCATGAAGTAGATGGTTGTGGTCAGACGGCGCGGCCCCCCGAACCCGGGCGGATGGACGGTGACCGGAGAACGGTGCGTTTCGCGGAAATACCC
>PUOI01000380.1 GCA_003552765.1 Candidatus Hydrogenedentota bacterium
AGGGCGCTCGCTTTCCACGTAACGCAGCACCTGCGGGATAATCTCCCCCGCCTTCTGCACCTCCACGGTGTCTCCGACGCGCACGTCCTTCCGCCTCAGCTCCTCAAAGTTGTGCAGGGTCGCCCGTTTCACAATGGTGCCGGCCAGCGGGACGGGGTCCATCTCGGCGACAGGCGTGAGCGCTCCGGTCTTGCCTACTTGAATATGGATGTTCCGGAGCTTGGTTCGCGCAACTTCCGCCGGAAACTTGTACGCGATGACCCAGCGGGGCGCCTTGCTCGTACTGCCCAGACGGCGGCGCTGTTCCGCGCTGTCGACTTTCACGACCATGCCGTCGGTGCCGTAATCAAGCCCCCCCCGCTTGCGTTCCCAACGCTCGCAAGCCTCCAGGACCTCGTCGATAGTATCACAACGCTCGGCGTGCTCGATAGCGGGCAAACCAAAAGCGCGCAGGTCTCGCAACGTTTGCCAGTGAGAATCCAGGTCCATCCCCTCCAGCGCCGCGAGGTCATAGGTTACCAGGTCGAGACGGCGTTTTGCTACCTCGCGGGGATCCAGCAGCTTCAGCGTGCCCGCCGCCGCGTTGCGCGGATTCGCCAGCGGCTGTTCTCCTTCGGCTTCGCGCAACGCATTGAGGCGCTGCAATTCCGAGCGCCGCATGAAGATTTCCCCCCGAACCTCGAGGACTTCGGGCGGGTTTCCTTCCAGCCGGAGAGGAACGGAACGGATGGTCTTAACGTTGGCCGTCACGTCATCCCCCTGGCGTCCGTCGCCCCGCGTGGCCGCCCGGCTGAACACCCCGTTGCGGTATTGCAGGGAGATAGCCACACCATCGATCTTAAGCTCCACTACGTACGTTGGCGTCTCCCCCGCTCCAAGCCCTTTTCGAACCCTTTCGTCGAAGGCCCGCAACTCGCCGGGATTGTACGTGTTGTCGATGGACAACATGGGGACCGCGTGTTCTACGGTGACGAATCCCTCAATGGGTTCACCGCCCACGCGCTGGGTGGGGCTGTCCGGCGTTACAAGCTCCGGATACTCCGCTTCGAGGGCTTCGAGTTCCTTCATTAGCCCATCGAATTCGCGATCGGAAATCTCGGGCTGGGCTTCCACATAGTAGAGCCGGTTGTGGCGCTCTATGAGCCGCTTGAGTTCCTCGTGGCGGTGGCGGACCTCGGCGGGGATGTGGCGATTGGTCTGGGTCATGGCCGGCGCATTATATCCGAAACCGGAGGTGTTGCGCATCTTGATGGCTTATCATGCCGCATTTGGCGCGGCGGTGTTCTTGAGGCGCCGTGGCCCCAAAGAAAGGTGGCGGAGGGGCGAGGAGGGCGCCCCTCCGCCGGGTAGGGCAGGAGATGGGTGGAGCAAGAAGCGAAAAGCGCCGTATTACAGCATCTTCCACTGATCGGGCCAACGCCACAGCGAGGACAGCGTTAGCTGGCGCATGAAGATAACTTCCTTGGGCAAGCGATCGTACAGCTTCAGGAAGAGTTCCTCGTGCTTGATGATCTCTTGTTCCCAATCGGCGCGATCCACCGAGGTGATTTGGTCGAATTGCTCGCGGGTGAACTTTTCCAGGCCCGTCCAATCCAGGCTCTCGTACTGGGGCATCCATCCCAGCGGGCTTTCCACGCCACTAGCCCGGCCGCGAACGCGGTCGATGATCCACTTGAGAACGCGCATGTTTTCGCCGAACCCAGGCCAGATGAACTTGCCGTTCTCGTCGGTGCGGAACCAGTTCACGCTGAAGATGCGCGGCGGGTTGGACAACTGACGGCCCATGTTGAGCCAATGGTCCATGTAGTTGCCCATGTGATACCCGGAGAAGGGAAGCATCGCGAAGGGATCGCGCCGGACTTCGCCCACCGCGCCCGCGGCGGCGGCGGTCTTTTCGGAACCCATCGTGGCCGCCATGTAGACGCCATGGGTCCAATTGAAGCTTTGCGCCACCAGAGGCACGGCTTGACTGCGCCGCCCGCCAAAAATAAACGCGCTGATCGGAACGCCCTGGGGATTCTCCCACTCGGGATCGATGCAAGGACACTGCCGCGCCGGCGCGGTGAAACGGGCGTTGGGATGGGCGGCGTTGCGGCCGCAGTCCGGCGTCCACTCCTGGCCCTTCCAGTCGATGAGCTTCTCCGGCGGCTCCTTGGTCATGCCTTCCCACCACACGTCGTTATCGGGCGTCTGCGCGACGTTGGTGAAAATGCAATTCTCCTTGAGGGAGTCCATGGCCATCGGATTCGAGTCATACGACGTGCCAGGGGCCACGCCAAAGAAACCCGTCTCGGGATTGATGGCGCGCAGCTCGCCGTTCTCGTTGGGCTTGAGCCAAGCGATGTCGTCGCCCACCGTCGTGATCTTCCAGCCTTCGTAGGTCTTGGGCGGAACCAGCATCGCGAAGTTGGTCTTCCCGCACGCGCTGGGGAAGGCCGCGGCGACGTAGGTCTTCTCCCCCTGGGGCGACTCGGCGCCAAGGATGAGCATGTGCTCGGCCATCCAGCCCTCTTCCCGCGCCATCGTCGAGGCGATGCGCAGGGCGAAGCACTTCTTGCCAAGCAAGGCGTTGCCGCCATAGCCGCTGCCAAAGGACCAGATCGAGCGCTCTTCGGGGAAATGCACGATGTACTTGTGTGCGTCGTTGCACGGCCACGCCACATCCTTTTCACCGGAGGCAAGCGGCATGCCAACACTGTGGATGCACGGGACAAACTCGCCGTCGGTCCCCAGCACATCGTAGATCTTCTTGTCGACGCGGGTCATGATGTCCATGTTCACGACCACATACGGCGAATCGGTAAGCTCGATTCCGATGTGCGCGATGGGGGAGCCGATCGGCCCCATGCTGAACGGAATGACATACATCGTCCGGCCGCGCATGCAGCCATCGAAGAGGCCATGGAGGGTGGCCTTCATCTCGTCGGGGTCCGTCCAATTGTTGGTGGGACCCGCATCGGCCTTGTTGCGGCTGCAAATGAAGGTGCGGTCTTCAACGCGCGCCACGTCCGCGGGGTTGGACCGGCACAAATAACTGTTGGGGCGTTTCTCGGGGTTAAGGCGGATGAATGTGCCCTGATCAACCATTTGCTGGCAGAGCTGATCGTACTCTTCTTTCGATCCAT
>PUOI01000587.1 GCA_003552765.1 Candidatus Hydrogenedentota bacterium
GAGCGGGGAATACGCGTTGCCGTAGATATGGGTGGGGGCAAGAGCCCATGCAAGACAAGGGGCTACAGGGGCGCTCCCAATGCCCCCATAGCCCATTGTCATCCTGTCACGGTTCAGCCCTTCGGGCCGCCCCTATTCTTGCTCCAGAAGGGCCTTGGCGTGACGCGCCAAGTGGCCGCGCAGATCCGTGGTATAGTCTTCCAGAATCTCGCGGCCAACGCCTTCATGGTCCCCGCAACGGTATAGCGCGCGGGCCAGGAGCAGTTCACGGAGCGACTCCCGCCGCGTGGTTACGGCCTCGGTACCACCGGGCTGGTCCGTCTCCCGTTCAATGGCGGTTTGGATATCGGGATGATGGTTGCCCCTCATACCGGGCTTCGCCAACAACTCGGCCAACGGCCCAGCCGCCCGCTCGTCGCCGATAAGCTCCAGCGCCCGCGCCACCGCGCGGTGATGGGAGAAGTCTACCTCGGCGGACAGCATCTCGACTCTCTCAAGCAGCGCTGGAACCGCCCTCTCTTCCCGTGTCTTTCCAATAGCGATGATCAACTCATCGAGTTCGCTTTGGGCACGGCCAAACTGCCCCATGCCACGGTAGTTCCAGCCGTCATCCCATTCCGTGGCCGCTTGCAGTTCTTCAAGCATGGTGTCCAGCCCGCTGGCGTCTCCGAGAATGGCAAGCACCTTGGCGTAGGTCACTTTCACGTCGCCCTCGGCGGCTTCGTAGGCTTCCTTCACGATGGGCAATGCTTCCTCGGCATGAGCCAGCACGATGGCCGCGCCCTCGAAGTCGCCTTCCTCGGGAATCGCTTCGACGGCTTCGGCTATCCGCTCGGTGGGCATGGGATACGAGTCTTCGTGCTCCAGCACCTCCTCGGGAAGGTTGCCCATCTCCACCAAGTGTTGTTGGAGCGCCTGGACATCGATGTGCCTCGGCCCCACGCCGCTGTTCACGGCCATCGCCGCGGCCACGCCCGCCGCGTATCCCCCATTCTCAATGTCGGGCTGCATCCGGATAAGGGGAACGGCGTCCCGATGCGCGCTAATGCCCAATCCAACCACCAGCATGCCTTCGAGCCCTTGGGGAAGCATGGCGCGATAGGGAATATTCGTGTAGAAATAGTCGCCCCGATCCGGGATAGCCAGGAGGATATACGGATCGATGGTGTAGCCATGGCTATCGAAGTTGGTGTAGGCCTGCACAACCGTGTCGGGATACGTTCGATCCATGACTTGATCCAACAACGTAATCCGCATGTCGCCCATGATCCGCCGGCGTTCCCGCGTGTCAATGAGCCGCCCATGGTCAAAGGCGTCCGGATACTTGTGCTTGGAGTGGACAAACATATGCCAAATGTCGACTATATCGGTTTCATCCGTGATGGTGAAGTCGGTGTTGTTGTAGCTGCCGCTTAACTCGCGGCCTGGCAGTCCCGCGCCCTGCATGGCCACTTTTGCAGCGTCCGTGAAATCCGTTTGAGCGCCAGCGGCCGCCGCCACATCGCTGTTGCCCGTGGCGTCGATGACGACATCGGCCAGCACCACGCCACGCTGCGATGGCGTCACCACGACCGCGCCGCGCACCTGCTCTCCATCAACGAACGCCCCGGCTCCAAGCGAGCCGAACCAGATTTCCGCGCCCGCATCGAGCAGTTCGCTGCGCCACCACTCTTTCTTCACCTCCACGCGCCAATCGCTCGCGCCGTTCAACACGGTGTCCGCGAAACCGACGCGATTGCCGTACCAGTCGCGGGCGATGGCGCCTTCCGTGCCCGTACCGCCAAGCCCATGGAGATACTCGACGACCAACACATTCGCCCCTTGCCGGGCAGCGCCAATACCCGCCGGTGCGCCCGACGTGCCGCCGCCAATGATCACGACATCGTACTCGCCGAGAACCGGCACGGCCCGGGCGTCTTGGGTCACGCCGGGCAATTGGGAGGAGTCCACTGGCCGTGGCCCATAGAGCGCCTCGCGCACATCGCCCGCCGCCGCGGGCGCGTCCGCCTCATCTCCGGGGAGATGCACGCCTTCAAGGGCCTCCATGGCGCTGGCTTCTTGCGCCGCCGCCGCGCCCACGCGCGCGCCCAAATCGATCAACGCCAACGGCCGCAAAAGTTCCCCGGCGTACTCACGCGGAACATCGGCGCTTCCGCCCAGCACATACATTCCACGCACGCCCTCGGGCCTCAACGCGCCCAACGGCGCTTCCTCCGCGCCCGGCCAGGCGCCTTCCAACGGCTCTTGGGCGCGCACCGAATCGGGTGGAACCTGAAACAGGACATCGGAAGCCCATTCTTGATCTGGGTGATACGTCACCGTCCGGGCCTGCTGCTCGGCTTCCATCCACGAAGCATAACCCGCGTCATCCATGGGGAGTTCCAGCGTGTATTCGATCACATCAAACCTATCGCCTCCCCGCCGGAAAGGCGGTTCCACGATGCGGGCTTCCATGCCTTCGGCCTCTTGCAGTTCGCCGCCAATGACCGTGCGCCGGAACGTGTGCGCGCCAGCCGGATATTCGCTGAACTCCGCTCCGGCCAAGCGGGCCACGCGTCCCCGAGGGGTGGCGTCGATGATCGTCTTGGCCACAACCGCCTGTCGGCCCGCGCGGTTGGCGACGACAAAGCCAGCCGCTTCACCGTCTGCGTCGCGGAGCAGATCCGTGACCATGCAGCTGTACAGATATTCCACGCCCGCTTCCAACAGGGCCTCGTCCAACGTCTTCTTAATGTGCATGGGACGCGGCATCGCGATGGGAGCAGGGCCGGCGTCCGCGCCAAGGAGTTCGATTTCTCCAAGCAGAATGCGCTCGTAGTCCTCGGGCTTGCTCATTTCGAACCGCACATAGCGGGTCTCCGCCTCAATCGGCGCAGTCAGCGTATAGAAGTCCTGCCCCGCGCCAGGTTCTCCTTCCAAATCGGCGGTTTCGGTCCAGGTCTCGCCATCATCGCTGATGGAGACCACCATTCGCTCCACGTTGAATCCACTGCCAGCCGAGGTCGTCTCATCGCGGCGGTACACCACCACACGGGCTTCATCGATTTCCTCAGCCTCGTCCAGTTCCGCCGTGATGGTCACATCGCCATCGTATTGAACGCTCTCAAACTGCGCGCTGCCCCA
>PUOI01000576.1 GCA_003552765.1 Candidatus Hydrogenedentota bacterium
AGGGTGAAGCCAATCAAGACCACCCCGGCGAGCGCAATCTCATCCCGGAACCAGTCCAACAAAGTCCCCCCCAACGCCTGGCCCAGAATGATGGCCACGAACGTGCCCATCTGCATGTAGCCGTTGCCCCACGGCAGCCGGCCTTCCGGGAGAATCTCGGGCAAAATACCGTACTTGGAAGGGCTGAAGAACGCGCTTTGCGTCCCCATCAAGAAAAGCACCACCAACAAGAACCAAGCGCTCTGGAACCAGAATCCCAGCAAGGCCATGCTCATGATTACCAGCTCAAGGTATTTCGTCATGATGGCGATGGTCTGCTTGCTGTACCGGTCCGACAACGCCCCCATGAGGCCCGGGAAAATGAGGTAGGCCCCATTGAACAGCGCGAACGCTATTTCGGTGGAGGGGAAGTCCTCACTCACCAGGGCCAACGGCAAGAACAGCACGATCAGCATGCGGTAGCTATTGTCGTTGAACGCCGTTTGGAATTGCATTCCAATCAAGGCCCAAAAGCCCGGACGATTGAATTCCTCCGTGTGTCCATTCGCCATCCTGCGTATACTCCTTCCTACCGGGTGCTCGTCTAAGTTAATGGCATGTAGTTATAGTGGGAACAATGGCGAAAGATACACTCTTCCCTTACTTCAGGCAAAGGGAAGCGTATTTCCTTACGGCAATGGTTCGCGCGGTTCGGTGGTGAAAGGAGATTCGCCCCGGAGGCGGCGGGCGATGTCCGCGACGATGCGGGGATCCACACTCGCGGTCAGGTGATCCGGTTGTAGGAACCGGGCCGGAACCCACCACGGGACCTCGCCCGGCGGAGCGGCATTCTCTACCCCAACCATGCGATCGCCCAGCCGGACGTAAGGGTAGAGCTGGTATCCTATATCCTCGTAACGGTCATTCAGTTCCTTCAAGAAATCCGAGTCCTTGCGCATGGCCCGCTGCCGGGGATCCAGCGTCGGCGCGGCCGCGAGCGCGGCGCCCTGATGGGGGGTGCCAATGGTGAACAGGCGGGCGATCCGCAACCGGCGGGCGGGTTCGTCTTGATCCGCGGGCTCCATCGCGGCGTAACGCGCCACCAATCCCCCCATGGATATCCCCACCACGTCGACTTCCGTGGTCCAACGTGCGTCCTCCGAAGGAAACGCATCCTCCACGGCGGCAATCGCCCGATCCCGGCACGCATCAAAGTTCCACGCTAAGGGAAACGCGACAGATACGATCCGCTCATCTCCGGTCAAGTTCCGTAGTTGCCGCGCCAGATTCCATGACGCCACACCGGGATCGAAAAGGCCGGCCAAGACCAAGACCGGGCGTTCGAGTTCTCCCGGTTCGGCCTCCATCTCCCGCAACGCCTCGCGCGCCTCGGATACACTAACGTCGAACGACGGATTCTCAGATCCCATCCCGGCGCATCCCATCAAGAGGGCCACCATGCAACCCACGCCCGCTTTTCCGCTCCATCTACTCATATCATATGCCGTGAACCTTTCGGCTTTTACACGCGTCTTAGCCGGAAGCGCGGTCACGACTCCCTCCGCAGCGCGTATTGCCTACTCCGAGTCCGCCAACGGTTTGGTTGCCGCGTTGGCTTTCTGGGCCAAGGCGTGGATGATGCTGGTTTGCGAAGTCTCCTCTTCCACCCGGTCAAGGGCGTTGACGAGGGCGCGCACCGAAGCGCGCGATGGATTCGGCACGAGGGCGTAACACGCGGCATCCACCAATTCGGGATCTTCCAGCAACGGAGCGATGGCGTCCACCTGCCGGTGGTCCGCGCACCACGCGAGAAGATAAAGCACTTCCCGCCGCACCGCAACGGTGTATTCACCATCGAGGCATTCCGTCAACGCCTCGGCCACGGCGTGGCGCTCCTCATCCGCATCGGGCCGGCCCGCGTGGTGAACGATGGTTTCCAGCGCCTGCCGGGCGGCCCGGCGTATGACGACATCCTCCGCGTCCAGATGAATGGCGAGCGGCTCCACGGCTTCCGCGCCCAATTCGCCCGCGTTCTGAACGGCCTCGAAGCGTTCCTCGCCGTCTATGTCCGGATCCACGATGGTATCCACGTTGGCCGCCAAAGCGGGGGCCGAAGCCATCGCGGCCAGTAAGGTCAGGGCGATCGCCCAAGGCCCAAAACATTCTTTCCATTTCGCGGTCTTCATGATATATCCCCTCCACAAGTTAGAATCGGGTTAGACATGCCAGGGTCCACGGCCAGGGCGCGCCGCCAGCATGTTCGCTTGTTCGTCATTGATAAACTGTTGCCGCACGGGATCAAAGTCAAGGGTCCGGCCCAGTTCATACGCCATGTTGCCCAATATGCAAAGACTCGTCACGCGGTGGGCCGCCTCGGCGTGCATGATGGGCCGTTCCCGGCTCTTGATGCAATCGAACCAGTTCTGGTGATGGCTGGGGCTGCGGAAGACCTCCACCCCACCGGCAGGCGGCTCGTATTCCCGCACTTCTTCTTCTTCCACCCCGGCCCCCACTTCATCGGCTGATCCATGGACGAGTAGCGAATCTTCGGTACCGTGATAGATCGCGGCGCCGCCCCAATGATCGCTCGGGAACTCGCCGTGCTCGCGCCACGTAATCGTCAGATCGGGATCGCGAAACTCCCAGGTGACATCCAAATCCACGGGGACATCGTAAATGCCCTCGGCCGGGGGCCGTCCCGTTGCGGTCACCCTGAAGGGGCCGTCGTCATCGCGGTCGAGGAACCACAAGGCGTTGCTTAGCACGTGCGCGCCGAAATCGCGAATAACCCCGCCGCCATACTCCATGAAAAAGCGGAAATTCCCCGGACATCGCGCCGGGTTATAGGGAACCCAGGGCGCAGGGCCGAGCCACATATCCCAGTCCAAATAGTCCGGCGGCTCTTCATCGGGATGGTCAGGGCCTATCGGATTACCGGGATGCCAGCATTCCACGTGGGTGACCTCCCCGATTTCTCCGTTGCGGATGTAGTTGCAGGTCTGGTAGAAGTGCACATCGTCGCGCCCCGTGGGATCCGGTTGCGAACGGCCTTGGGTCCCCATTTGCAGGACGGCGCCCGTGCGCTTGACGGCGTCGACCACGGCTTTCCCCTCGGCGAGCGTACGGCTGAGCGGTTTCTCG
>PUOI01000265.1 GCA_003552765.1 Candidatus Hydrogenedentota bacterium
CCGCCGCGAATCCGGCCGGTGCGCATGATGTGCAGCGCCGCGCTCGCGATGGCGTCGGGCCGGACGCCCCGGTGCTCATAGAACCGGTTGTCCTCGGTGGCCATGAACGCCTTGGGAAGATGCAGGGGCATCTCGTTGAGGGGCACCAGTTGCCGCGCCTCGACCGTGAATTCGCCCAAGAGCTGCCCATCGGCGCTGTAGATCCGCGAACCCTCCTTCGGGCGGAAGTCGTCGAGCATCGCGATGGTGGCCCGGGCGTCCTCGAGCACGAACACGAATAGTCCCACGCCCGCGCCCACGCCGGCCGCGACGACCAGCATGAAGAGGAAGAAGATGCCGCCGCACCCCCTGCGCCGGGGAAAGTCCTCGGAGGAATCGGATGTGTGTGGAATTGGAGCCATGTCTAGTATCCCGCCATGCGTGTGGGTTTCGTAATCTGTTTACAACCAAGCATATTTTAGCACATGGGCCGCGCTAATCGCGCGTCCCTTCATTAATCCGCGAAGCGCGCCCATAGGTTCCCGGACCATCGAGAGACGGATTCGCCCGGCCTCTGGTACTCGGTCCATTCTAAATTGTGGGTAACCTTTATTCTTGGCGGTGAGGTAGCACGGGCTTCCAGCCCGTGATTCATGGTCTGGAAGACCATGCCACCTCCTAGCGCGTTCACTTTGGCGGTCAACGAGTTTGGACTGGGTACCCTGCTAGTACTACGTCCACCTTAAATTTGTGGGTAGTCCCACCCCCAACCGTCATCCCCGCGAAAGGGACCTTCCGATTATTTGGTAGGGCGGTTGCGCGGGGATGACGGCGAAGCGCTCCTATGCATAACGCATGTCAAACAAGTGTTTCCAGGGGTGTCGCCCGCACGCTATCGCCTACTGGCTCAACAGCTGGCTGGCGCCAGTCCTTCCTTCGGGCGCTTCATGAGCCGCCGGAGGTTTCCCGCGCGGGGGTTCGAGCTTCCGCGCCTAGACCTCGCCACACCACGAAGACCAATATGATTTGGGCCGTCAAGGCGCCGGCGGTATTGGCGGCGATATCCGCCCAGTCAAACGTGCGTTCGGGGACCAAACGTTGAAGAAATTCACACAACGCGCCATATCCGCTCGCGGCGACAAGAGGAGTGAGAAACTGATGAAGCGGCGCCGCGGAAGGGTTTGACCGGCGAATGCCTATGGAAATGATGGCGGCAAGCCCAAAATATATTGTGAAATGCACCAGCTTGTCCATGTGGGGTATGGCTGGTCTGGGCACATCAGGGACGGGCTGGGTCATTAGAACCAATACCGCAAGACAATACCCCACCGTCACGATCCAATACGGTAACCGCACCCTCACCTCCTCTCCAAGATTGTCATGCCACACTACCGGCGGCGGTAGCGCTCCAAGCGTCCGTCCATATTATACTCGAAAGCCCACCTCCGTCCCAAGATCTGAATGCCATTGAGCACATCAACTTCAAGATAAGCGCCGCCTCCCCGCAGTCCGGTAACGCCTCCGCCGCCGGGCGCAACCGGCGCCAATCCCCGTGAAACGGACGCCGCCTCAGCCGTTACCACGCCGTTGGGGGCCGTGCGGTAGATGACCGTGGATGAGCCCCCGCCTGACATCATGTCCGCGAACAACAAAAGCTGGTCCATGGTCCCCCGAGAACCAAAGCGCATCAATTCAAAGGCCATCTCAAAGGCCCGCGCCGTGTCGGTGAAATACAGCGCCGCAATGGACGGGATCACGCCTCCCGCCGGACGCTGAGACACCGCAGGCGGAATGACTCGCTGCAACGCGCGATCGCCCCGGTCGCCAGGGCTCGCGGAAACCACGTCCACACGAAACGCCAGGCTTGGGCGCCATTGGGTTTGCGCCTCTTGAATCGCCAGGGCCATGGCCTGGGCCGCCTGAATCGTGAAACGCGGCGCGACGGGCCGATCGCGGCCAAAGGGAAATTGCTCCGGACTCGTGAGCGCGTCCATGGGCAGCGCACTGAGGTGTAGGACTCGTCCCGAGGTCCGGAAGCCCCCGCCCTCCGGTCCCACGCCCACAGCGCCGGGCAAGATCATCGCCACGGCATGATGCAGCTCCATTGGAATACCCCGCAACAGACTGCCCAAACTGCGTATGTGAGACTCACTCAACTGTCCATTATCAAAGACCAGGACTCCCGATGCCGTCCAGATATCCGCCGCGGCGGAAGACAGCCCCAGGGCTTGGGCGGCGCGTCCCCGGCCTTCGGGGGAGCCGCGTCCGTATTCCGCCAGCGTCAAGCCCAATTGAATGCCCACCCGCGCCCACGCTGGGTGTTCAACCGGCCTCATCCCCGGCGCCGGGACCAAACCCTGCGTATGCTCTCCCAGCGTCGCGGTGACTGAATCAAGCACCAGCCGCTTTCCCGTTGGCCCCGTATAAGGCTCCAACTCATGAAGGTAGGCCACCGCATTGGCAAAACTATCGTAAGGCGAAAGAGGTGAAGACGGAGCCCGGCCTTGAGCCGCGGCCGCCATCGCTTCCGCCGCCGACATGACGGAAGCTTCGATGGCCTTATCCCCCTGGGAGCCCCCCCAAGACACTGCTTCAAACCATGAATTGCCCCACCCAGTAGTAAAGGAGTTGGCCTCGAAGAAGTCCTCGAAGACATTCTCCCAATCACTGGCCCCGAACTCCGTATCCGCCAAGTACGCCCCCAGCGTCTCCAGGGCTTGAGAGGACGGCCCTTGCGCCAAGGTTTCGAGGGCCTCCTCAAGGCCGCCAGTCTCCTCGCCCGCGCTGGGCAAACCCCACAGGCCCAGCCCAACACCAAGGAGGGCGGTCAAACACAATCTCAACGCGCGCATGGGCAGGTCACTCCTTTCGAGTCACGTTCTACGTGTATTATCCAGCCGAATGACGCTTTTCGTCAACCAGCGCGAAATCCGCGGGGCGGTTGAACGCGGGCGCTCGCGATGTTGACAGGGAAAGTCCTATTGTAGGATGATCCGCCGATACTTTCCCCTTCCACACCAAGAGTAATCGCCATGAATATATTCCTAGTAGGCGCGGGCGGGGTCGGATTTCATCTGGCCCGCCTGCTGAGTATGGAAAACCATGATGTGACAGTCGTCGAA
>PUOI01000017.1 GCA_003552765.1 Candidatus Hydrogenedentota bacterium
AGGCGCGCCTGCAGGTTGCGCATCTCCTCCACGCGGGTTTGAAGCCAGGGAATCTGCCGGTTGAAGTAATCCCGCAGGCGCCGTGTGAGTTCGGGGTCAGCCATGGCGCTAGAAGTCTTCTGGTCCCAATGCCAGTTCGCCGCCGCGCAAGACGTGTTCCTGCCGGGCATAGCGCGCCTTGGTTTCCGCGGCCTCGGCCCACGGCGAATTGCTCTCCGCGATGGCGTCATACCGTTCCGCGCTACGCTCGTACTCCCCATGCCGCATCAGCGCGTTGGCCCTTTGAAACTCCGCCCAGTACCCATCTTCATCGCCGTTGTCCGAGGCCTCCACGGCGACGGCGTAGGCTTCCGCGGCCGCCCGGTAATCCCCCCGATCGTAAAGGTGATCGGCCCAGTGCACGGCCGCCTTGCGAACGTGCTCCCGGGTCCCCGGCTCCTCTTGCGCGCGGGTTTCCAGCTCTCTGACCAGGCTTCGCGCCGCTGCGGTCTGGCCGGTGGCGAGGTAGGCGTCGAGCAGCAACAGCGTATCCTCGGCGTCCACAAAATCGGCGTATGACTCTTGGACTTCTTCAAGCAGCGCCACTCCCCGCTCCGCGTTGGCGCGCAGCAAGGCCTCGCCCTTGCGCGTGAGCAACCGGTACGCCTGCTCGCCTGAGAGATCATCCGGCGATACCCGCTCGGCCACTGCCAAGCCTTGGGTCCAGGCTTGCCCTTCCAGAAGGGATATGGCCGCTTCCGCCAGAAGTTCGGGATCCTCCGTGCGCGCCGCGACTTGCGCGTAACGGGGATTGGATTCCCGATGAAGTCCCATGTCCGAATAGATTGCCGCGAGGGCGGACACGGCCTCTTGATAGTGCTCGCCGGCCTCGGCGGTCATTTCCAGCTCCTCCAGCCGCGCCACCGCTTCTCTTGCCCGGCCCAGCTCATACAAGACTTCCGCCGCTTCGATGCTTGCCACGCGCGCGGCCTCGGTTCCCGGGAAGCGCTCGTTGATCCGTTCGAACACCTCGAAGGCCTCGCGGTCGCGGCCCAGGGATCGGTAAGCCTTGCCCGCGGCCAAGTGCACGTCCGGGTCATCCACCTGGTCCTCGGCGGCCAAGGCGAAGGCCTCGGCGGCATCCTCCAGTTCGCCGGCGTCCCGCATGAGTTTTCCCGCTTCGTACACCGCCCCGCCCGCCTCGGGATATTGAGCCGTGACTTGCCGCGCCAGGCGCAAGGCCTCGCCTCGCCGTCCCTTGTCTTCCAAGATTTCGGCCAATTCGGCCAAGGCCAAGGGCGTCACCCCGGTTTCCGGGAAGAAATTCAGGAGTTCCCGCAGGGCGCGTTCCGCTTCTTCGTTCTCGCCAAGGGCGCGATACGCTTGGGCCAGCAACAGATAGAGGGGATCGTTGCCCTCGATGGAGGTTGCGGCGGACAAATAACCATCCAGCAGTTCCACGGCGCGTTCATGATCGCCCTCCTCGTGAGCGAACCGCGCCAGCCGCTCGATGGCTTGCGCACTGTGCACGGCGTCCCGCCGGAGCGCCAAGGTTTCTTCATAGCGCCGTTCCGCCTCGCCGCGCTCGCCCGCCGCGGCATAGGCGTCGCCCAGCAGCAACTGGGCCTGGGGCAGATAGGGCGACTCCGGGTGTTGCTCGACCAGCCGCCGAAGCAAGTCCGCCGCTTCCGCGGGCTCATCCAAATCCAACGCCAACCGTCCCGAGGCGAACAGGACCTCATCCAGGTTGTCGGGAGGTTCGGGGTGTGTGACAATGTCCGCGTACAGATTGCGGGCGGCGTAATCCATCCCGAGCGCTTCGTTGAGCCGGCCCTGCCAAAACCGCGCTTCCGCCAACCGGGGATGATCCCCATGCTCCTCGGTCATCCGGTCCAATTCGTTCAAAAGGGACGTGATCTCGGCTTCCATCGGCTCATCGGGCAGCGTCTCGTACGCCGCCTCGGCCCAGAGGAAACGGGCGTCCGTCCGCATCGGACTCTCAGGGGTGCGGGCGATGGCGGCGCTCAAAACCTGCGCCGCCTCATCATCCTGCCCGAACTCCATCAGGTTGCGCGCGTGCTGTTTGGCGTGCGCGATATCCACGGGCGCCCCGTCCACCACAAAACCGGGGCCGGGTTGCCGCACGGGATACGCCGCCAAGGCGGCATACAGACTCAGGCCCACCGCCAAGGCCGCACTGCCCACGAAACTGATCTTCAGCGCGCGCGTTACAGATATCTCCGGCAAGATATCGGCGAGTTCGCCCACCCAATCCCGCCGCGGCCTCGGCTCCTTGGCCGCGGCCGTCTCTTTGTGAGGCGCGGAACTGCTCGCAACAGCGGGCTCTGGTTCTTGCTCCGGTTCGGGGGTTGGAGCGGCGGGTTCGGGGACTTCTTCCGCCGCCGGCTCTTCGGCCGTGATCTCCTCTGGCGCCGGGGCAACCGGCTCCGGGGAAGACGCGGTCCGCGAAGATTTGGCGAAACCGCCCTTGACCTCGTTCAAAAGGTTATCGAGGTCATCCTGTGACAGTAGGTCGCTTCCAAAGGACTTTTCGGCGCCCTCGCTCTCCGGCGGAAAATTGAGCGCCGGGCTCTCCGCTTCCTCTGGCGCGCCGCTGGAGTTGGAAGGGGGTTCGTCCGGGGATGCCCCGGAGGCGCCGGTCTCGCGCGAAGCCCCGATGGGAGCATCCATATCGTCCCCGGCGAGCAGTTCGTCCAGCTCGCCGCCGCTGAGAAACTGATCATCCGGCGCGGGGTCCTGGGCGTCATCGGGATTGTCTTGGGACCAGTCAGGCGCCATGGTCAAACTCCATGCTGATCCGGCGCGCCAGGCGGGCGAACCGGGGAAGGAAACCGTGTTTCGATGAGCTATGCGTGGGTAGTGTAGCACTAACTTGACGCGAAGACAAAACTGTTGACAAGCAGAACTTGGAAGCCGTCTCCGGAGGACGCCAGGCGCACAACGGTAAATATACACACAACAAACTTACACCTAAACGGTCTTGGTACTCTGTCCGCCCAGAATCGTGGGCAGCCTCTATTCTTAGCGGGACGGACCACGGGCTTCCAGCCCGTGATTCATGGTGGCCTTACCCCTGCCGTCAGCCCGTGA
>PUOI01000024.1 GCA_003552765.1 Candidatus Hydrogenedentota bacterium
ACTCCATGGACACGGCCAACAAGGTGAGCACCATTGCCGCCGAGCAGGGCCTTGACCTCGTCGCCGTTGGCGTCCCCAAGACCATTGACAACGACGTGGGCGACACCGAATTCAAACTCATCGACCACACGCCCGGCTACGGCAGCGTGGCCCGGTACTGGATGGGGGCGGTGCAGAACGCCAACGAAGAAAACATGGGCTCATCCCCGGCGGACCCGGTTCTCGTGCTGCAGGCCATGGGCCGCAAGATTGGTTACATCCCGGCGGCGGCGCGGTTGGCCGATCCCTGCCGCCAGATGCCCTTGCAGATCTACATGGCGGAAGCCGGCGTCACGGCCGAGCAGATGCTGGACCACGTCAATGACCAGCTCAAGCGCGACGGCCGCTGTATCGTCGTGGTCAGCGAAGGCTTCACCGTGGGCGACATCGGCGCGACGCGGGACGGTTTCGGCCATGTGCAATACAGCGCGTCCAAGACCACCGTGGCCCAGCAAGTGGTGACGATGCTCAACGAGCAAGGCATCGCAGCGCGCGGCGCCGCCCGGGGACAAGTGCCCGGCACGGATCAGCGCGACACCTGCGCCTATGCCAGCATCGTGGACCTGGATGAAGCGTACAAGGTTGGACAGAAGGCGGCCTTGCTCGCCCATGACGGCGAAACCGGCTACATGGCGACAATCTTGCGGACGCCGGGGCGCATCTACAACGTTACGTATGACCGGGTTCCGCTAAGCCAAGTCGCCAACAGCGAGCGGACCTTCCCCGAGAAGTGGCTCACACCAAACCGCATCGACGTAACCGACGAGTTCATCCGCTACGCCCAGCCTCTCGTGGGCGAGGATTGGCCCAGCGTTCCGCTGGTGAGCGGCCGCCAGCGGTTCACGCGTTTCAAGCCCCTCTTCGCGGACAAGAAGCTTCCGGCGTATGAACTGCAAGCCTTGCGGAAATGAACAGCCGAGACGCCCTCCCTTGAATGAGGGAGCATTTCTGGAATGGATACGGCAGAAGCTTTAGACTCGGCGCGCCGGTTCGCTCAGCTGGTGACGGAGCGCTTGTATGTCGAGGAAGTGTTTCTTTTCGGTTCGTGTGTTACGGGGCGGGGTACCGAGGATTCGGACATTGACCTCGCCGTCATCGTGCATGAAATTGAAGGCGACATCCTTGAAGCGAAGACCCAGCTTTTCCGTTGGCGTCGCGAAATCGACGTGCGGTTGGAACCGTTATTGCTGGAATCCATCCGGGATCCCAGCGGATTTCTTGAGCACATCCGGGCTTCGGGCATTGAACTCTATCCAGAGGATAAGACCGGCGCGCTTGTGAAGCCGGGCGGTCCGCGGTGAAGCGGCGGGATGCATAACATTATCATCAATAAACCAGCACAAAGGGAGATAGACCATGAGCAAAGAGATGGACATCGGACTGGTCGGACTCGCCGTGATGGGCGAAAACCTGGTCCTGAACATGGAGAGCAAGGGGTTCAGCGTGGCGGTCTTCAACCGCACCGTGTCGAAGGTGGATGACTTCGTGAACGGCCGCGGAAAGGGCAAGAATATTGTGGGGTGCCAAAGTGTGGAGGAACTCTGCAACAGCCTCAAACGCCCCCGCAAGATCATGATCATGGTGAAGGCGGGCAAGCCCGTGGACGCGTTTATCGAGCAGGTTCTGCCTTACCTGGAGCCCGGCGACATTCTCATCGACGGCGGCAACAGCCACTTCCCGGATAGCATCCGCCGGACGCAGTACCTCGAGGAGAAGGGGCTGCGCTTCATCGGCACGGGCGTGTCCGGCGGCGAGGAAGGCGCGCTCAAGGGGCCGTCCATCATGCCGGGCGGTTCCCCGGACGCATGGGAGCACGTCAAACCCATCTTCCAGGGCATCGCGGCCCACACGGCCGACGGCGAGCCCTGCTGCGACTGGGTGGGCGAAGGCGGAGCGGGTCACTTCGTGAAGATGGTCCACAATGGCATCGAATACGGGGACATGCAGCTCATCTGCGAGGTTTATCAGCTCATGAAGGACGGCCTCGGAATGAGCAACGAAGAGATGTGCCAAGTTTTCGATGAGTGGAACAAGGGCGAACTCGACTCCTATCTCATTGAGATCACGCGGGACATCCTCGGCTACAAAGACGAAGACGGCAACTACGTTGTTGATTTGATCCTAGACACCGCCGGCCAGAAAGGCACGGGCAAATGGACCGGGATTGAGGCGCTGAGTCTGGGGCAGCCCCTGACACTCATTGGCGAGGCGGTGTTCGCCCGCTGTCTGTCCGCCCTGAAGGAAGAGCGTGTGGCGGCGTCCAAGGTGCTCGAGGGCCGCGTAAAGGCGTTCGATGGCGACAAGAAGGCCTTCCTCGATGACATGCGTCAAGCGCTTTACGCCTCGAAGATCGTGAGCTATGCCCAAGGCTATCAGCTCATGCGGGAAGCCGCCAAGGAGTACGGCTGGCATCTGAACTACGGCGGCATCGCCCTCATGTGGCGAGGCGGCTGCATCATCCGGTCGGTATTCCTGGGCAAGATTCGCGACGCCTTCGAGAAGAACCCCGATTTGACGAACCTTCTGCTGGATCCCTTCTTCAAGGACGCCGTGGTGAATGGGCAAGCCGCTTGGCGACGGGTCGTGGGCCAGGCGATGAGTATGGGCGTTCCCGTTCCCGCCATGTCGAGCGCCCTGGCGTATTTCGATGGCTACCGAACCGAACGCTTGCCCGCCAACTTGCTGCAGGCCCAGCGGGATTACTTTGGCGCGCACACTTACGAACGGATTGACAAGCCGCGTGGCGAGTTCTTCCACACCAACTGGACCGGCCGTGGCGGTCAAACCTCTGCTTCAACCTACACGGCATAAGCCGGTGGTAGGCGGCACGTTTTAGCATATCGACAGCGAGTCCCGGTGAGACCCCGGCGAACCTCTTGGTTTGGAGTTGTGTGACAGCCCAAGGGCCTTTTGCTGGGTCCGCCGGGGCTTGTGTGACTTGGAACGGCTCCCCCGTCAAGGAGGCAATCATGACAGAACACTGGTCCAACTATCTTCGCGCCGGGATTGTGCATTTCATGGCCTTCCCTGAATGTATGGATGGAGAAGGTCCCGTGGCCGAGACCGTCGAGCGCATTATCCAAGACGATTTCTTCGAGGTGATTGAGATTACTCAAGTCAAGGATGAAAAGACGCGCGAGAGCTTGCGGGACCTTTTTGAACAAAGCGGCATTACGGCCTGTTTTGGCGCACAGCCTTATCTGCTGAAAGGGGGCTACGATCTCAACCACGCCGAACTCGAGACCCGTGGCAAGGCGGTGGCTGACGTGAAGCGCGGGATTGATCAGGCCGCCGCCATGGGATGCGCCTCGGTCACGGTGGTGAGCGGTCCTGTTGCGAACGACAAGCCCCCAGCGCGTGAACGTCTCATCGAGACCCTCACGGAATTGGCGGCGTACGCCCAAGTCAAAGGCCTCACGTTATCCCTTGAGACATTCGATCAGGTCGCCTACGGCAAAAACCGCCTTATCGGGCCGACCGAGGAGGCTTTGGCCGTCTCCGAAATGGTGCGGGAGGAGCAACCGTCCTTCGGGCTGCTCCTTGACCTCAGCCATCTGCCGCTTCTTGGGGAAACGCCTGAACATGCCTTGGGAACTGCTGGACACCACCTTGTGCATGCGCACATCGGCAACTGCGCCATGGATGACCCCGAACATCCCGCCTTCGGTGACACGCACCCCCGCTTTGGCGTGGAAGGCACGCGCGTCGGAGTAAACGAACTCGCTGCGTTTCTGCGGCAGCTTCTTGAAATCAACTATCTGTCCAAGGGAAGGCGGGGGATCGTTAGTTTCGAGGTAAAACCGATGGCCGGCGAATCCAGCGAGGCCGTCATCGCGGGATGCAAGCGCGCCCTAAACGAAGCCTGGCGGCTGGTGTGAACCCTGGGCATGAGAAGCCTTCTTGGATGGAACCGGCGTACTCATCATCCCATGCGCCACGAGGCGGAGACATCGAATAACTACGCAGGCTCTGGCGTCTGGTATACTTGTGTGTGTGCGTGATGTAGAATCAAACAAGGCTTCCGTTCGTGTTCCAAAGGCGCGCCGGGGCGGGGACAAGGGCGTATCCAGCGTGTGTTGCGTTTGCAGGTAAGGAATTTCCCGGAACAATTGCTCAATAGGGGGTAGATTCAATGTTTAATCTACAGAAGATAGTTGCGTATGCGGTAAAGCATGGCGCATCGGATGTGCATTTCACCGTGGGAAGCCCGCCCGCCATCCGGATTGACGGCAAGATCCACTTCGTGGGAGAGGATGTGCTTGCCCAGAAAGACACCGAACGCTTTCTCGACGAACTCATGACCGAAAGGCAGCGAAAGCGGTTCGATGAGACCGGCGATTACGATCTTGCCTATAGCATCGCCGGTCTGGGACGGTTTCGTGTCAATGTTCTACTGCAACGGGGAAGTGTAGGGATCGTGATGCGGTACGTGAAGGCGAAGATTCCCAGCTTTGACGAGCTAAATCTCCCCGTGCGCGCCATGGAAAAGATCGCCACGATGCCGCGCGGTCTGGTGTTGATCACGGGAACCACGGGCAGCGGCAAGTCCACCTCGTTGGCTGCCCTGGTGGACAAGATCAACCAGAACAACCGGTGTCACATCGTGACGCTTGAAGATCCTATAGAATACTTGCACGTCAATAAGAAGAGCATCGTCACCCAGCGGGAAGTCTCCATCGACACGCAGAGCTTCATCACCGCCTTGCGCGCCGTCATGCGCGAGGACCCCGATGTCATTCTGGTGGGTGAGATGCGCGACGCCGAGACCTTCCAAGCCGCCATCAGCGCGGCCGAAACGGGCCACTTGGTGTTCAGCACGCTTCACACCACCAACGCCATGCTCACCATCGACCGCATCATGGACCTTTTCCCCGCCAATCAGCAGGACCAGGTCCGTTCGCAGCTCGCCTTGCAACTCAAGGCGTGCGTGGCGCAGCGGCTCATCCCGACCATGGACGGGGAAGGCCGCGTTCCCGCCGCCGAGGTGATGTTCACGACCCCGGGCATCGCCAACCTCATCCGGGAGAACAACATCAAACAGATCATTACGGCCATCGCGGGCGGTCAGGAAGAAGGGATGCAGACATTCAATCAAAGTCTCGTCAAGCTCGTGAAGGAGCGCTTGATCTCGCAAACCGAGGCCGAGTGGTGGTCGGACAACCCCGACGAACTCAAGATGAACCTCCAGGGCATTTTCCTCAGCAGCACAAGCCGCGGCGGCATCCTGAAGAAATAAGGGATGGAGTCTGAGCCTATTGCATGCCGTCAAGCGCAGGGAACTGCGTTGCGCCGCCTGTTCGCCCCCCATCGCCATACTGTATGGCGGTGGGGGTTGGCGCTATTCCGGGCGCCAATTCCCGGCTCCCAGCTGGCCCAGGGATACGGCAGACAAGGAGCCAGCGCCCATGCCCGCGCCTGGAAGCACTGCCTCTATCGCCATGACTCCGCACCGAATGGGAGAGGACATACCGCTGGAACGAGTGAAAACGGTTCGTGCGAATCTCAATCCCACGACCGTGATCGTTTCGCGGCGGGACTGATGCTATGGTAAAATCAAGCCATGAATGACTCGCCTACAGGGAAGGCCCGCCGGGTCTTGGACATGCTTGAGGGCAACCGCGACACGTTGGCGCTTGTAGCCAGCGTGACGGTCGGTTTCATTCTTCTGCCGCCCATTCTCTTGCTGCAACAGGCCGATATTCTGACCATGGCCGTGCGGATTGGGCTGGCGTTTGTGGTTACGTACGTAGTTGTGTTTGTGTTTGTCCATATTGGCCAACACATCTTGTACAACGAATTGGAACGTCAACGCCGCCAGGAAGAAGCGGATGAGGCCGAGGCGGCGCATGATAAACAGCAATCCCAAGAGCGAGGTGGAGATACTCATGAAACGGCATAGGCTTGCCTGGAGCGTGTGGTTAGGAATAGCGGTTTTGATGGCGGTTCCGTCGGGTGCTCAAGCGCCGGATCTCTCCGGGATGGACGTGGTGCTGCGATCGGTGCCCGATGGGCCGGTGGCGAACGTCCTGGGCACTACGGTGCAAGCCGAGGACTTCATTGATCTGTACAAGAGCGAACTGGCCCGGGTCGAGGTGCAGCATCCCAACATTACGTTGAGTGATGGCATGCGGGTTGAGCTGGGTCTGCGGACGCTGGGCACGATTGTGGAAAGGGAAGTCCTCTACAAGGAAGCCCAGGACCGGGGGCTGAGTATTTCCGACAGCGAACTCGAGAGCGAATGGGGGGAAGAGTTGAGAAGGCTTCAGTATGCCCTGTCCGAGGATGATACGGAGCCGCTTTCGGATATGGAGGTGTTGCAGTACATAGGCGCCACGCCGGAGAGCGCCGTTGAGGCGTTGCGGAAAGCGTTGCTCATCGAAAAGGCGCGCGAAGAGATCGCCAGCGAACGGGGCGTCTCCGTTTCGGAAGACGAGGCGCGCGAGTTTTTCGAGGAGCATCAGCACCGGTTCTCGGCGCCGGACATGCTGCATATCAGACAGATATTCATCGAGGCGCCGCCGTCTGGAGAGGGTTCGGGAGCCGCGGAGCGGGATGAGGCCCGCGCCTCGGCCGAGGAAGCGCTGAGCATGATTCGGGCGGGCCAGAGTTTCGGGGCGGTCGCCCGTGCGCGCTCGGACAGCAGAGACGCGGACGAGGGCGGCGATCTCGGCCCAATGCCCGCACAGGAATTGCCCCCGTTCTACGTGGAAGAAGCCTCGAATCTGGATGTGGGCGGAACGAGCGGGATCATCGAGAGCGCCTACGGGTATCACATCATCCGGTTGGAGGATCGCGAGGAGGGCGAAAGCCCCAGTTTTTCGGATATGGAAGAAAGGGTCACGGCGTTTCTCCGCGCGCAGAAAGAAGATGAGGCCGTGCAAGCGTTCGTGTCGGAACAGCTGCAGGAAGGCCCGGAAGTGCGGGTTTACCTTGAGCTGGACAGGCAACTGGCGTTTCGTCCGGACATCGTGGAGGAACTCCAAATGAATCTTCATGGTCCACAATAGATGCACGCTAATAGCGGCGGCGTGTGTCCTGTTTGCGGCGGCCGGGGCCGTTGGCGGCGAGGACACCTACCATTGGCCGCTCGACCTGGATCCGGTGCTGACCTCAAGCTTTGGGGAATACCGGCCGGGCCGTTTCCATGCCGGAATTGATCTCCGCACATACGGGATCGGTCAGCCTGTGCGAGCCCCCGAAGACGGGGAAGTGGTGCGGGTTCGCACATCCCCCTATGGCTACGGCAAGGCCCTCTACATCCGCCTGACCGATGGCAACACGGTGGTGTTTGCCCACCTTGACCGCTTTGCTTCTCCCGTGGCGGAGTACGTGTTCGAGGCGCAGCACGAGCGAGAACGTTATACGGTGGACCTATACCCCGGTGAAGGCGAGTTTCCTGTCGAACGGGGGGAGATAGTGGCCTACAGCGGCCGCACGGGAGTGGGCGCGCCCCACCTGCATTACGAGATCCGCGACGCGGACAACCAGCCCATCAATCCCCGGCGGGCGGGCCTTACGTGGCCCGACACGACAGCCCCGCAATTCGAGAGACTGCTCATCGCGCCCCGCAATCCGGAAAGCACGGTGCGGGGCGATATCATTCCTCAGACGCTAAGCGTGCGCCGCGTGAGCAGCAACCGCTACGAGGCCTCGCGCGTTTACGCATCCGGGGAGATTGGTTTCGCTGTGGATGTAACCGATCGCTCCGAGGAAGGGGACTTTCGGCTTGGCGTGCATACCATCGTTACCGAAGTTGACGGCGAGGAAGTCTTCCGCATGGAGAATGACCTTCTCTCCTATGACACGGTGAATGACGGGCGCGTGAGTTTCCATCCCTTCTATCTTGATGAAGGCCGCTTCTGGCTTCAGTGGCGATGGACCGGCAATCAGTCGCCCAATTTCCTGGTAAGCGAGCGCGATGGCTGGCACAGCGTGGGCAATGACCCCGTGACGGTTGAGATCACGGCGAGGACATTCATGGGCAACGAGTCGAGTCTGTCATTCGAGTTGTTGCATGAACGGGCCAGTGAACCCGCCGGTCCAGCATCGCCGCCTTCCCGCGTGGCCCCAGGAACGCTCGTCATCGAGCCCATTGGCGAGTGGCTGGGGATTACCGCTACGTTTTCCCAGCCTGAGTCCGTGCGCCCCATTCTGTTGTTTGATGGCGAGCGCGCGGGGGAAGCGCGCTTCCGCCGCATTGACCGGGAGACCTTCCGCGCGGGATACGAAGGCCTGGATGGCCGCGAGACGGTGGACATTGGCGTGGATCATCCGCGGATGCCGGCGTTGGAAGAAACCTATCACATCGTTCGCGAGGGCGAAGAGGAGCGCGTCATTTCGTTCGAGGACTGCGAGATTCGCGTGCCCGGCGAGGCGGTCTACGGCGCGTTGTTTCTTCGCAAAGAGCGTGAGTCCCTCACGCCGGATACTCTTGAACTGACTCCTCTTGGCGAGGCGTTCACGCTGCAGCCTCAAAACATGCCTCTGGCCAATCCAATCGAAGTGACGCTTCCGGAACCGGAAGAGTATGGCGAGGGCGAACGTCTTGACGTGTACCGGCAGGGGGACGATGGATGGAGCCACGTTAGCGCGGAGCGCGAGGACGGGCAGTTCCGGTTCTCGACGCGTTCGCTGGGGTCGTTCATGATTATGGAAGACAACACGCCGCCTTCCGTTCGCAACATCACCATAACGGCGGACGGCCAGAACGCCACGGCGCGCCCCGCCATCAGGGCGGAAGTGACGGATGAGGGCAGCGGGATTGACCGCGTGGACGCCACCGTGGGTGGCGAGTGGATCATCATGCGGTATGATCCCGAACTTGATGAGGTCACGTGGGAGCAGGACCACGATTTGCCCGAGGGCAGCCACCAGCTGACGATACGCGCCCGTGATCGCGCCGGCAATGTGGAGGAACGGGGCCGCTCTCTGACTGTGCCTGTCACGCCCTGAGTGTGCGTGAAGAAGAACGGGGACTTGTTCGGTTCCAAGATTGTTGGATAGCCCGGCAAGATTCCCCCTTGGAAGGGGGCAGGCCCGAAAGGGCCGGGGGATGTGAAAGGCCGAGCGGTGCGATGGGGGTTGACATCCCCCTTGATCCCCCTTCAAAGGGGGAATTGGAATTGTGCCTGAAAGGCGTCAAGATGCCGGCGTTACGGGGCATCCACAAATTACGGGCTGAAGAGGTATTGGTACACAAAGAAGAACCCGGAGGCGGATGCCTCCGGGTTCGTGCAATCTTTTGGCAGCCCGTAGGGGATTCGAACCCCTGTGACAGGACTGAGAATCCTGCATCCTAGACCCCTAGATGAACGGGCCGCACGAAACGGTATTGGTCAATTCGGCCAGCGGTCCCGATTATATTTGGAGTGGGGCGGAAATGCAAGCACCCCTTTCCCCATTGGCCGCCTGGCCACGAATTCGACAACATTGTACATCACACCCCTGACCGCGTGCAAACTCTGGTCTTCCTCTGCTGAAGTGGTGGGTTTGACGTTGGCGCCGTTTGCCCCTATTATAGGGGCCGCCTCAATTTAGCTGGCGCGGTGAAACCAAGCGGAGGGAGCCAGGCGTATGAAAGCGGGGATTAATCAATGGGCCTTTCCGGCGGACATGCCAACCGCCGAGGCCATGTCACAAGCTCGTCGGCTTGGCTACGAGGCATTCGAGGTATGCGTGGAGGAAGAAGGGCGCGTGCCGTTGGATATTTCGGAGACCGGCGCCGCGGCCATCCGGAAGCATGCCGACGCCTTGGGGATCGCCCTGACGTCCATGGGGTGCGGCTTGCACTGGCGGTATCCCCTTTCCTCGCCCGACGCAGCCACCCGTGAAAAGGGGCGTGAGATCACACGGCAAGCCTTGCGCATCGCGCATTGGATGGAGATCGAATCGTTGCTGGTCGTGCCTGGGACTGTCACGGAGAGCGCGCCGTACGACATGGTCCTCGAGCATTCCCTGGCGTCGCTTCAAGACCTGCGGGCGGAGGCGGAGAAGCAGCGCGTGGCCATCGCGATTGAAAACGTGTGGAATCGTTTTCTTCTGTCTCCGACGGAGTTTCGCGATTTCATTGACCAATGCGACAGCGCGTACGTTGGGGCGTATTTCGACATCGGCAATGTGCTGGCCTTCGGCTATCCAGAGCAATGGATCCGTATCCTGGGCCGACGCATCAAGGCGGTCCACGCCAAGGATTTCCGCACGGAAGTTGGAACGCTCGCCGGGTTCGTCATGTTGCTGGAAGGGGATGTGAATTGGCCGGCCGTCATGCAATCTCTCCGCGAAGCTGGGTACACGAATCCCCTCATCGCGGAATATTTCGCACCGCCCCAACCCCACAGCGGTGACGCCATGCTGCGTCAGGTCTTGACGGGGTTGAAGATTATCACCAGCCTATAAACACGGGGTAGCACCATTCTTGGAGGAAGGGGGAAACGAATCGTTTAGCACGCACCCCCGTCCTAAGTGGCGCGAGCGGCGTCAGCCTGAGCGAAGGATGGGGCGCCATAGGTTAAAGGGCGGCATGGGGTTGAGCCATGCCGGGAAAGCAGCCGCGAGGGCCTGAACGGCTCCGCATTGCGAAGGAGGAATCACCACCATGAACATTGGAATCATCGGTTGTGGCGTCATGGGCGAATTGCACGCCCAGTTGGCGGCCGAATGCGGTCACCGCATTGTGGCCTGCGCCGACACGTCCCGCTCGAAGGCGAAACAGCTCGCCAAGACCTACAAGGACCACGGGGCGGAGGCTGTGAAGGACGGCATGAACGTGGCGGGCCAGCCGGAGGTGGAGGTCGTCGTGATCAACACGCCGACTCCAACGCACGGCGAGTTTATCAAGGCCGCCGCCGAAAACGGGAAGCACATCTTTTGCGAGAAACCTTTGGGCCGGACGGCCGCGGAGTGCGAAGAGGCCGTGCAGGCGGCGAAGAACGCGGGCGTGAAGCTGTTTGTTGGCCACGTGGTCCGCTACTTTCATGAATTTGAAACCATCAAGGGGCTCGTCGAGGCCGGCAAAGCGGGCGAACCGGGTTTTGTGAAGACCTATCGCGGCGGCATGGCGCCCCAGGGCGAGGGCGGCTGGTTTCGCGATGTGGCGCAGAGCGGCGGCGTGGTCTTTGACTGTTCCATCCACGATCTCGACTGGATTCGCTATGCCTTTGGCGAGGTCGAACGCGTATTCTGTCAGACGGTTCACGAAACGAAGCCGGACGTCATTGACTATGCCATGGTTACATTGCGCCTGAAGAACGGCATGATTGGGCAAGTCATTGGTACCTGGGCCCATCCCTCTGGGTTCCGGGTGAAGGCGGAAGTTTGCGGCAGCCGCGGGGTCTTGCAATTCGACAGCGCGCAGACCGCCGTGGAAACGCATATGCGCAAGACCGCCAGGGGAGACGATCCCAGCGTCATCGTGCCCGGCAGCCCCGTGGACAAAAGCCCCTACCTGTTGGAGTGGGAAGACTTCACGAAATGGCTGAACGGCGAAGGTGAACCCCGCGTAACCCCGGAAGACGCCGTGAGCGCTGTCCGGATTGCCGAAGCCGCCCTGAAATCCGCCGAGACCGGCGCGCCCGTAACCCTGTAGGCGCGAGACATAAGGAGATTGATGCAATGGCCAAGATAGGAATTATGAGCTTTGCCCACTTACACGGCGACGCCTATGCGAGCTGCGTGCTTGCGAATCCCGATGCCGAACTAACCGCCGTCTGGGATGACGATGTACAGCGGGGCCAGGATGCGGCCCAGCGATACGGCACAACGTTCATCGAGGACATGGACGAGTTCCTGAAGCAGGGGCTTGACGGAGTGATTATCACCTCCGAAAACATGAAACACCGGCATATGGTGGAGAAAGCGGCGGAAGCGGGCCTTTGGATTCTGTGTGAGAAACCGCTTGCTCCCGGGGTGGAAGACGCCCAGGCGATGGTGGATACGTGCAAGAAAGCGGGCGTTGGACTGGGCATCCCCTACCCGTGCCGCCATGTACCCGCGCTGAAGGAAGTGAAAGGCCAGATCGACAGCGGCGCACTTGGGAAGATCTTCGCTGTGGCGTGCACGAACAACGGCCAGTATCCCGGCGGCTGGTTTGGTGACGAGGCGCTAAGCGGCGGGGGCGCCACCATGGACCATACCGTTCACGTTGCGGACTTGCTGCGCTGGTACACAGGCAAGGAATTCACCAAGGTCTACTGTGAGAACGGCAATGTGCTCCGGCCAGGCCTCGGCACGGATGACTTGGGCGTGATGCATATGGAAATGGAAGGGGGCATTGCAATCTCCCACATTGCGAGCTGGAGCCGGTGCGACAGTTTCCCCACGTGGGGGGATGTCACGCTTGAGATTGTGGCCGAGAACGGTGTCATTGAAGTAGACGCCTTCAACCAAAAGGTCGATGTCTACAATGACGACGATGTGAAAGCTCAGTGGGTTGGATGGGGGATGGACCCCAACGGCGGGATCGTGGCCGATTTCGTCGCGTCGATCGCGGAGAAGCGCGATCCCATCGCCACGGGAATCGACGGTGTTAAGAGTGTGGCGGTGACGGTGGCCGCCTACGAATCCGCCCGCAGCGGCCAGATGGTTGATGTGTAAGCGAGAAGACGTCTCGGCGATGGGGATTCCCATCTCCTATAGGGTGGCGTCAACCCAGGGTTACCGTCAGACGTTGCTTTGACATCTTCCCTTGTTCTTTTGGCGCTTCAACGTCTCACGCCCCCTTTCACCCGTCCGCACATCGTGGAGGGAGATAGGGGGCACTCTCTTTGTTGGAGAGGACCACCCGTGGCGGTGTTCCTATTCCATTGATTCTTTCGATTCCACGGCCGTTCTTTCGCCATGCCGGCGCCTGGTGGAAGAGATATTGAGCATAACACTCAATGCCGTGGCCAGAATAAGCCCCATTACGGTCATCGTGTCCACATAGAAGCGGCTTATTCTTACAGGAAGCAGACTTTCCACGAGGAACCGGGTGTAGGACATATACTGTGGTTGATTCCCCATGGCTTCCCGCACCTGCCAATGCCAGTCCGTGCATGGACAGTATCCCCAGCCGTACCAGTAGCCGAGGCCAACCCACGAAAACGCGGTTAGGAATACGGCCGCCAAGTGCCACCGCCTCATCCGCGGATGGATCCAACCCGCCAGTACGAACACAATCCAGGCCGTGTGAAACACAAAGAAAAATACATCAAGGGCTCGGAGAAGCACCATGGGGTTTATTCACTTCCCAGTTTCGTTCTTGGAAATGCCGGCGAAGGTTTGCGTGGGCTACGGCCCATCTCTTAACGCCCGAAAGAGGCGCGGCGGTGACAGGTTCACCTAGTCCACTTGGCGTAGTCCTTCGCCCAATAGGTGAGAATGAGTTGGGCGCCCGCGCGCCGGATGGCGGTCAGCAGCTCCTCTGCCGCGGCGCGCTCGTCGAGCCAACCCTGGAGCGCGGCAGCCTTGATGGCCGAGAATTCACCGGACACATTATACGCCGCAAGCGGGATGTCAAAGCGTTCCGACGCGCGGTGCAGAATATCCAGATACGCCATCGCGGGCTTCACCATGACGAGGTCCGCGCCTTCCTCAGTGTCAAGCGCGATCTCGCGCATCGCCTCGTCCGTGTTGGGGGGATCCATCTGGTAGGAGCGCCGATCCCCAAATTGAGGCGGCGATTCGGCGGCGTCGCGAAACGGTCCATAGAAAGCGGAGGCGTACTTGGCGCTGTACGCCATGATTGGCGTGTCCGCAAACCCTTCCGTGTCCAAGGCTTCCCGAATTGCGCCAACCCGGCCGTCCATCATGTCGGAAGGGGCCACCATGTCCGCGCCAGCCCGCGCGTGCGCCAGCGCTTCGGAGACCAAACGGG
>PUOI01000349.1 GCA_003552765.1 Candidatus Hydrogenedentota bacterium
AGTCGTTTCGTATTCAATCCCCTCCATTTCACATATTGCACCCATCACTTTAAGACCCTCATCCACAACTTCGGGGCCGGTTCCGTCCCCGGGCAATACAGCAATCTTATACATAATAAAATACCTCTTTCCGCTACGTTTAAATTGAATTTAAAAGAGGGTTTTTAAAAACCCGTAACAAATAACTCAATATAAGAATAACAGCTCAAATCAAAAATGTCAAATGATAAATTACTCATACTTGTAGAACACCATGAGCTGTCGTTGCTCAACAGCTCAGCAGCTTATCCACTCAACAGCTTAAATAACTGCAAGTGCAGACTTTTGCTGCAAATGTGCCGCTGAAGACGCGCCCGACAGGGTAAACCGCCGTTTGAAGACTCTATTATACACACTGCAAATTTTAAAAGCCTCCCAAATGATACTTAACACATTGTAATTCAGCCTTTTATATTAAATATTGATATTGGTTTATGAAATGCAGGTTTAAGCCGAAGACTACCTAATCGTGAGTATTCAGTGAACCCCGTGTCATCCGCACCGTGCCCTGTGCCGATGGAATACTGATTCAGAGCTACGTGACAATATATTCACCCCGGCATCCGGCCGGGCTTTCTGTGCGGACCGGGCCGGAAATCGGGCAGCTCCAGGGGCATACTCCCCTGCTCGATAGAAGCAGCAGCCATAATCGCTGGTGCCGCCGTTTCAACAGCTTTATAGACGTCGAATTCCAGGGGCATATCCCTTAGCACAGCATCGGCGAAACAGGCCAAAGGATAATAATCCACACCGCCGTGCCCGCTGGTTTTAACCTGCTCGGAGGCATCGGCCCTGGCAACCTTCCAGGGGACCTCAAGCGGTTCGTCCAACTGCCATCCGTCGACCCACATAAGGCACTGTCCCTTGCTGCTCCTGTTCCACTCCAGCACACCTTCTGTCCCCTTGATATGGTGCCAGTGGGTCCCCAGCTCTCCGCGGCTGATACCAGGCACGGTATGAGCGACCGCCATCCTCAATATGCTGTCCTTTTCGGTGTGCATCAGAGCCACCTGGATATCGGCGCGTTTGACGTTTTCATACCTGTAGCTCCGGTCCCTGACCGACATACCCACCACCTTCACGACCCGGTCCTCCAGAACGTGCAGCAACGGGGATAATTCATGCGGGAGATACCCGATGGTCGGCGCCACATGGCGCCAGGTGGGCCTGGCCTCCGGATTGTCCTGAGCCTGCTGCGGGGTATAAAAACGTCCGGAGCCGTCCTGGAAAAAGGCATCCGGTTTGTCATCGAAATATTCGCCCTCGACGAACAGAGGCTTGCCGATGACACCGGACTGAACAATTTTCCGCCAGGCCTGGATATAACCGGAATAGCGGAGCTGTTCCATAAGCAAAAACACCTTGCCGGTCCTCTCAACGGTCGTCACTAGCTCCCAGCAATGCTCTATACTGTAGGCCACCGGCACTTCCATCATAACATGGCATCCCTGCTCCATTGCCCTGCAGGCCACCGGCACCTGCTTGTCAACATCAACAAGCACGGCAACCGCATCAAGCTGCTGCTCCGAGATCATCTGGTCGCAGTCTGTATATCCGCAAACCCTGACCCCATGTTTTGCATCCAGGTCTGAAACCGCATGTTCAACAACCTCGGGCCTTTTATCGCATACGGCTGCAAGCTCATATTCTTCGTAAGTCAAAGCTTTGGGCAGGACGTTAGCCAGATTGCGATACCCCAGCCCAACAGCCCCAAGCCGGATAGGATTTTCGACGGGCTTCGCGCCCAGACTGCTCCTCTTGCTTTCACCGTCAACCAGCGTTGCTTTCAAACTCATCTTTGGAACCCCCTGCAATTAAAAACTTTATTTTGACACAAGCCGCACATCACCCGTCATTTATCATACAACGCAACAGGCTCTGCCCGGAGAAAAATATACAGTAAAGCACGTCGTTTCACCACCTTGCCCTGTGCCCCTGTCAAATGATCCCGTCCATCCCGCCGGCTGCTTTTCTGATGGCAGAAACGATATCATTGATATCCTTCTCGCTCAAAACGGAAGCTACACAGATCAGAACGGTTCGGCTCACGAGTTGATCCAAATGCGGACAGGTGCCACGGTCATAGACAACATCTGATGAAGCGCTGTTCTCGGACAGATCCCAGGGGCTGACGGATGCAAACCCACGCTTGTTGACCAAACTCGGAATATTATAGTAGATGTGCAGCCCCCAATTGTCCATGTGGATGGGATAAAGACCTCCCGCATCGGCAACAACACCCTCGTTACGCAACGCATCGGCAAAATATAAGGATGCCGCTCGGGTGGGTAATGTCAACAGCAGAAATGAACCGGCATCGCCGTCCGGATCGGGAACGGGAATCGGTTTTATAAATTTCAGGTCCTGAATCTCACCGATAATTTTATATTTTGCTGCATGCATTTTTGCACAGATGGTATCGAGCCTGGCCAGCTGTGCATGGGCCACAGCGGCGGTAAGCTCGCTCATCCGTGCCCCGATACCCCACAGCTGAGCATCAGGATTATCAAAAACCAGGCGGCCGGCCGTGTCACGGGGATAGCCGAGATCGTGAACTGCGACAGCACGCTGGTACAGCATGAGGTCATTGGTTATCAACATACCGCCCTCACCGGACGTGATGTTTTTGTTGAGTTGGAAAGAAAAGATGCCCATATCCCCGAAGGTTCCGGCTTTCCGCCCACACTGTGCTGCACCCACAGCCTGAGCGCAGTCCTCCAGAAGGTAGAGGTGGTGCTCTTGAGCGATAGCGACCAATTCGGAAACCTGCCCGATCACGCCTCCCATATGAACAACGACGATTGCCTTTGTACGAGACGTTATTTTTGAACGGACAGATTCAGGTGAAAGCGAGAAGCTGTCATCAACGTCGGCCAGAACAGGTATCGCACCAGCCCGGACAACGGCACCCACCGTGGCAACCCAGAAATAGCCGGGAAGGATGACCTCATCGCCCACTCCAATATCCATCGCTGACATTGCGGCCTGCAATGCCGCAGTACCACTCGAGAGGGCAAGTGCATATTTGCATTTACTGTAT
>PUOI01000077.1 GCA_003552765.1 Candidatus Hydrogenedentota bacterium
CCAAATATTTTTTGAGGCCAACCATTCCTTTGACACTGGTGAGGTATGTACCATCGCTCAGGTATAGATGGTATAACTCCTCCTCCCTGCCATACAACCTCTTAATGTGAGCCTCCAAAACATCAATGCTCTTTCTCATCTGGTTAATGGTTCGCTTGAAAGCATTGTCCGAACATCCTCCGCTTTCTATCATATCAATGCTGTTTCTCAGGCTCTTAAATTGCTTAATTCCTATCATCGTTCTGCTTGTTAAAAAGGGTTTTTACTTAGATCAATCTCCAGCCCAGGCTTAGCAGCATATACAGTTTTCCCTGTCAAACTGGCAACCTCATCAATGAATCGCTTCTCATTGCTGTTGTTGTCGCTCAGGTGACAAAGGATAATGTTGTTTACATACTTTAAATCGTTGGCTTTCAGCATATCCTTAGCGTTCTCCAGTTCCATGTGGCTGTGCATCAGCCTATCCTTTACAAACCTGGACACCAGCCCGGCTTTGTAATTCGCTTCCATAATATCATCAGCGTAGTTGATCTCCATCAGCAGGTGGTTAATGCCTTCAAATGTATATTCAACCATATATGTATCTGTGATGAATACCATCCTTCCCATATCCGGGTGCTCAATCATGTAGCCAATGGTCGGTACATCGTGGGGAACTTCAAAGGGCATGACTTTGAAGCGGCCAAACATATACCCCTTCTTAGGCTCTGCCACCTTGCAATACTCACCGCTTAGCCTCTGGTGGCTATATACGTCCTGCAATGCAAGGCAGTCAATCCCCTGGCTCAGAAACTCCACAATAAACCTGCTGTGATCATAGTGTGAGTGCGTTACAAGCAGCCCCTCGATAGAGGAGACATTGAAATCAATGGCCTTCTTCACGTCTTTGAGCTTGCACCCAGCCTCCAATACCAGTGCTTCTTCACCGTTAGTCAGGACGTAACCGTTAGCCTTTGAGTTTGAATTGATTACCTTTAGTTTCATATAGTTCGATTGTTGCTGTTAATTTTATATGGAGCGGTGGTACAAAATTTCAACAAAAAAAACCACCGCTCCACTCCTCTTGACTATGCCTATGACGTTGAGGATTTGAAGCACAGACTGGAATCGAACCAGCGTCTCCGGGTTTGCAGCCCGGCACATAACCACTCTGCCACTGTGCTACCAACGACTATTTTAGAAGCCTGGGTCAGCTTCTCCTTCCTCCTCCTTCTTCTCCTGCTTCTTATCCTCCCCCTCATCCTTCTTTGATTTACCCTTATCCTTAGTTTCTTCTTCCTTCTCCTCCCCGGCAGTCTCCGCTTCTTCGTACTCCACGTCCTCAAATTTGAGTTCCTGGGAGTTGGCCTTCTCCTGAATCTCCTGGTTGCGCTGTACCTCAGCTTCTTCAACGTCCTTCTCAAATGCGGAGATCATCTCAATGCTCAGGTATCCGTAATGGCTCAGCAGGTTCCTTAGCAGTGTTTTCAGTGCCATCTCATTGAAGTTGGTCTGCCATGCACTTGACTTATAGTTGTACGACTGGCTGTACCTCTTGGCGTGAGCAGTGACCTCATCTTTGGTCATGTACAGCGTCTTGCTGAATCCGTTCAGGAGTTCAAAGTGAGCGAAGTAGCCAATCACCTTGTCCGACTTCTTCTCCCCGGATAGATCAATGTGGCCTGACAGCTTCTCCCTGTCCTTTATCTCGCCTTCGTATACCACGTCTGCATTGATCACCTTGTACTGGCCTGTCCTCATGGCAAGCTGGATGTATCCCTTGTATCCGATCTGGAATTGAGGGTAATGCTTACCGCTAATCTTCCGGGGCACCAGGTATGCAAAGCCCAATCCCTTGCTGATGGGGAGTTTCAGGGAGGCTGCCTTCAATGCTTCCTTTGCTACATCATTTGGCTGGCAGTTTTGCAGGTAGTTATCGCTACCGTACAGGTCGATCAGGCTGGCAATAAAGGTCTCTGAATTGTCTCTTAGTACCCGGTCGAATTGTTCCTGTACAGATGGTGCTCTCAGTGTGCCCTTCAATATCTCCATCTTGGAGCGTTTGGCGACTTGTGTTTCTTTGTTACTCATGGTCTCTGTTTAGATTTGTTTTTCAATAGTTGTTAATTCTTCATACTCAGGGGAGACAAACAAGTTTATGATCTGGCTGTCAGTCTCCGGTATCTCGGTCACGCTCTCCCGGTTGTCAATAAAGATGGGTGCGTTGGTGTCGTAGTATGCACATAGCGTATTAACGATGTCTATGCCAGCACGAATTTTTGAGGCAGTGTTGAGGGAGGGGTAAGGAACGCCATCGACTGTTGCCACACAAGTCTCCACGATTGCTCCGTTCACCTGCTCATCAAACAACTTAAACTCAACGTGGTCAAACAGGCTGTTTACCCGGCTTTCGGTGTGCTCCACCTTATCACGCATATACTGCTCCAGACCTGCCAGCACCTTCTCCATCTCCGCTTGCTTCTGAGCATACTCCTGCTGCTGTGCTTTGAGTTCTTCTATCCGCTTCTCTGCCTTCATGCGTAGGTACTTGCCGTCCAGGTGCTTCTCCACAACCTTCAATGCGCCAGCCTTCTCCTTGCGCTTCTCTTTCATCTCTGATGTGTCGGGTGCTTTGAATCCTGTGTTAGCTTTGGTTTCCAGTTCACCAACCTTTTTCTCTAATTCCAAATACTCCGGTGGAAACTCTGGCTGCATCTCCTCTGCTTCCTCACCCTTCTCCTCAATCGCTTCTTTCGCTGCCCTAACCTCATTGGCCAGGGTTTTGATCTGCCTCTTGTAATCTTTGATCTTCTCCTCGACTTCCTCCAACTCATTTGCCCGGCTCATTCCTTCTTCTTTAATCCTACCCATACGCTTGGCCTTGTCAGTGTTAAAAGCCTCGGTCATTGTGGCCACCTTCTCATCAATCTCATCCTGCTCTAATGGCCGCTTGCAAGTAGGGCAGCTAAACTCACCCTCATCCCAGGTTAACTCCTTCTCATTCAGGTGGTGCCACTCCTTACGAAGCCTCTCGACCTCCTCCTTAATGGCATCCCGCTCAGACTTTAATGTTGGCAGGGCGTTCTTAATC
>PUOI01000133.1 GCA_003552765.1 Candidatus Hydrogenedentota bacterium
ATGAGAAGCAAAAGAGCATCAAATGCGCCAGGATTCATGATACGTTTCCTTCCTTTCGTTCAGTTAACCGCAATCCACGAGCGCCGCCTTCACCACGCGGGGATGCCGCGCTCTCGACGCGATAGAATCCTTCTCAAAACCTATTTGGCGTCCAAGGCGTCCTCGACCGCTTGTTCGTGCGGCAACGCAGGCACTTTCCACGGCACAAACGCATTGAAAACGTTGCGGATAATCGCTCCCAGTTCAAACCCAGCCACAAACCATGGGTCATCCGTAATGTCGGCTTCGTTGGGCAACGTTGGCCGCGTCACTTGTCCGAGATGCTTCTTCATTTCTTGCTCTCCTTGATCTCATCAAACCAACAACTCATACACGCTTGGCCCACCTATGAGCCGCGCCCCTTCCTTGTACGAGGTCATTATGGCAGCCCGGTTTAACACAGGGCAAGCGGCGATTTTCGGTAACCGCACCCGTTCCGCCGCAACGTGTAAGTCTCAATCGCGCTCACTCCGGCGGCTGCGTGACCTCAATAACGCGGCGAGCCAAATCATCCCGGCCAATGCCACGCAAGCGATTGACCGCCACTGCAGCCCGATCGGCAATAACCTCCGGCGTGATGTCTTCAGCGCCTTCGAGCCAAGCGCGATAATCCCGCTCCAGCAAACGCGCGGCGCCGAGGGCTTCCGCAACCCCAACGGAAACCTCCTGGCGCTCCGCCCGATACACTTTGTGCAACTCATCGGCCAGCGCCGTCACAAAACGCTGGAAGTCATCGGGACCGTCGAACTCCTCCGGGCTGTAATCGCCGTCGAAACGCGGCGGCTCCACATCCAGCCGGAAAACGCCGGCATAACCGGGTTCATTCACTTGGAACTCGGCCGGACATCCCGCGGCCTTGTAACGATCCATAACACTCTTGCTCATGCCGTTTCCTTATCCAATCCACAGCCAAGTCCCGGCGTTAACCGTCCTCCCCGAACGCTAACTCCATCAAGTCCTCGTAGTGTTTCCCGCCCGCGCTGGCATCCCGGATCACCCCATCGGCGTCAAGGGCGATCGTGATCGGCAGATGGAGGGCCTCTTCGTAGGGCGGGGGCAATTCCACATGCGCCGCGCTCGCAATGGGATACTCGAACTCATGTTCGTCAAGAAAGGAGTCGACCTGTTCAGGCTTTTCCGGGGTTACTCCCACCAGAGTGACGTCCTCGCTGTATTCCCCGGCCAGGCGGTTCATCTGGGATTTCGTGCGCAAACAAACCGCGCATTCCGGGGTCCAGAACGTGAGAAGCGCCGGCTGGCCTTCTATCTCGCCCAAGCGAATCTCGCCGTCATCCGCGGTGGGCAGCGTCACATCCGGCCCGGGTTCTCCAACCCAATGCTCCACGGCCGTCATGTATTCCTCCCGTAGCCGCGCCCTTTCCGTGACCGCCCCGTAATGCTGATAGATCAAAACAAAAGCTATGACGATTGCCATGGAAGAGAACGTCACGCCCGCCAGCGCCATGGCGTTCCTGGGGCCAGGCGCCTGCCGGTAGATGATGCCGAGGGCCAACCCGACGACGCCGAACAGCATACCGGCGAGGACAACGCTGGTGAGCAGGGCCACTATCCCGAACACGAGGCTGCCGATGGCAAAGGCGGGATGACGAACCGCAGGCGGCGCATGCTGACGGTATTGTCCAGTCTCATTCGTCATGCGAACCTCCTCTCTACCCCCGCTGGATTCGTGCACGGAACAAACGCGCCCTCGCTCGCTCAGAATTGGCGCACCTTGGCGCGCAGCATCTCCGCCCGTTGCAAGACTTCGTTGATGGCCGCTACTCGCTCGGGTTCGGCCCGGTTGCCGGCTTCATCGCGGGCCGTCTCAAGCGCCGCGATGAGCTGGGCAATCTGTTCATCCATGTGGTCCCGCAATTGGCCGCGCGAGGGCAACCGCGTCTCCAATACGACACACCGTTCCATGCCCAGCCCGGCCTCATCCAGCATCTGGCGGCCTTCGGGCGACGCGCCTAGACCGGGGGGATCCAACACCTCAAATAGGTCGTGGCGCCGCAGAAAATCGAGAAGTTCTTCCTCATGAACGTGCTCAAATTCCTGATGCTCATGCAGATGCCGCAGCAGCCGCGACATGGGTACAAGCGGGTTGCTGACTTGTTTTAGATAGTTAAGACAGGCTTGCTCTATTGCTTCAAGATTCATGAGTACGTACTGCAGCCTCCACCGATAATGCGCGCCAATTGCCTGCGGATCATACTAGCGGGTTTACGAACGCGCATCAAGAAAACAAGGCGGCCCGTACCCACGCCAGGAAAGAATGCCCGGGGTTTTCTGCAATGTGGACAGGGGGCGCCTGAATATGGTATCTTACGAGTGGGTTGCCGATGACGGCCCCACTTCCCGAGCCACCCAATTTCTGGCGTATCGTGTGCCGGTGTAGCTCAGTTGGTTAGAGCAGTGGAATCATAATCCACGTGTCCGCGGTTCGAATCCGTGCACCGGCACTTTTTTGTTATCATACAGCGGCTTGCAGAGGCCCCGCCTCGGGGGGACTACAACTTGTTGGCAGTCGCCGCACACTGTCTGGAGCGCGGGGGCTCCCCCACGTTCTTGGCGAACATCCAGGCCAAGCCTTCCGCCAGCTGCGCAATCGGAAACGTTCGCCGCCGTGTCTTCCCCTTCCATCACGCTCACTGATCAAGCCGCGCTTACCATTGCTTCCCAACAACTTCTGCGCCCCAGCGAAAAAGTGCTCATGGCGTGCAGTGGCGGCGCGGATTCCGTGGCGTGCCTCTCCGTCTTGCGCGAACTCGGCTACGCGCTCCACGTGGTCCATTTCAATCACCGCACGCGGGGAGCAGACAGCGAAGCAGATTGCAATCTCACCGCGGACCTCGCCTACCGCTGGGGACTGCCCTTCCATGTGATCTCCCGTCCCATCCTAGATGAGGCCGAAGCTGCCGGTGAACCCTTCGAGAGTTATGCCCGGCGGGCGCGGTACGCGGCGTTTCTCGATATCGCCCGGGACGCCGGATGTGCGGCGCTCGCGACGGGACATCATCAGGGCGACCA
>PUOI01000611.1 GCA_003552765.1 Candidatus Hydrogenedentota bacterium
CATGGGCTTTATCACCAACGCGGTAAGCCGCGCCTCCTGAGCGGCGTTCCGTTCCCCGACGGGCCGGTCCGGCTCCCCTAGAATCCGGACCGGCCCGAACTCTCCTCCCCAGCGGATACGCCTATTATCCACCATCCGCCACTCCCAATGCCAGCGAGACAAACCACGGAGAAACCAACCACGGATGGACATCTATGGACACGGATCATTGCAAAAGCAAAACATAACACCAACAAGAAGCACAACGACAGCACATTAATATATAATTGAAATTATTTCACATACCGCTTTTGACCTAAAGCCGCCTCCGGGTGGTGTGTGCCCTCTGCGGTTATTTCCGTGAAGTTCCGTGTGTTCCGTGGTTGTTCTCTCCGTGGTTTTACTTCGCGGTTAGTACTCCCCGCGCCCTTCTATTCAGCGTTGTTGGGGACCACGGGATCGGCCTCTCGCTTGGTGATGCGGCGAAACCAGCGCAGGCAGCGGTGGGCGGGATCCACGGGTTCGAGAAAGAGCATCGGACAGGAGCCCGCGATGAGCGTGACGCCATGTTTGCACGCGGCTTCCATTGTCTCCGGGGACACTCCGGGCGCGGCAAAGGCTCCATGCACCCATGCCTGCTTGATCCCCAGGTTCCCGCACTGCTCCACGAGTTCGGCTGCGAGTTCGGGCCGTGTGGCGATGACGGCGGCGTCCACTTGGCCTTCGAGGGCCGCCAAGTTGGGATAGCAGGGATCCCCTTCCACGGTTTCGGCGTTGGGATTTATCGCGAACACGGTGTATCCGCCCTTGCGGAGCCGTTTGTAGATGGCGTTCGCGGGACTTACCCCCGATTTGCGAGAGACGCCCACGACGGCGATCCCTGTGCCGGCGAAGAAAGCGCGCGCCGCTTCATCAAGTGTGCTCATGGGTATATCTCCTTGCGTGGTTGGCCAGAACTCTTTCGATCCGCTTCCGCACCATGGCTTAGTGTAGCATAGATCCCGGCATGTTCACTTCAGCCAATGCCCCTTGTCCGCCGATGAAACACCATGAACTCTGTTGTTACGCAGGTTAGGCCATGTTATACTTGCGCCTAACGTCCATTACCGGCGGAGGATGCATTAGATCGAGGGGATTGTGTTCCATGGCGGATATTCTTAGCCAAGATGAAGTGGATGTGCTTTTGAACGCCGTGTCATCCGGTGAGATGGACGTCAAGAGCGCGGACAGTCAAGACCAGTTTCAACCCGCCGGCGAAACGGTCTTTTACGATTTCCGCCGGCCCGAGCGGGTATCGAAGGAGCAACTGAAGGGTTTGCAGACCCTGTTTGACGCCTTCGCCCGCGAGCTGAACATCGTTCTTCCTTCCTTCTTGCGGAGCGTGGTTCGCGTGGACCTGAACTCGATTGATCAGCTCACGTACGACGAGTTCATCCTCTCAGTGAGCCGGCCTACTTCGCTGGCGGCCATTGATATGGCTCCCCTCGAAGGCAACGCGGTGATTGAGATAAACGCCGGGCTCGCGTTTCCCATCGTGGACCGGATCCTAGGGGGCAAGGGACTGTCATTAGCCAAGCCCCGGGAGCTAACCGAGATTGAGGACCGGATCCTTCACCGCGTCATTGAGATGATGCTTCAATGCTGGCAACGCTCTTGGCAGCAACTCATCGAATTCGACCTCACCATCACCAATCAGGAGAGCGATCCGCTCATCATGCAGATTGTGGCGGGCAGCGAGATGGTGATCCTGGTGGGGTACCATATGTACATTGGCGAGCTGATGGGGACCATCAATGTATGCATCCCCCTTGTCGTGCTCAATCCGATTCTGGACCAGATATCGCAACAGGCCCATTACAAACGGCGGATGGCGGCGGATGCTTCCCGGGATACCCGCGCACAGATCGCCTCCAGACTGAAACGGGTCCGGGCGCCCATGGATGTCATCCTGGGGCATGCCACTCTATCCCTGGGGGACGTCGTCGAGTTGCAAGCGGGGGACGTCATCACACTTGACACGGATGTGAACGAACCCATTCCCGTGCAGATCAAAGGTCACACGTGTTTCCTTGCGAAATCCGGCCGGCGCCGTGACCACAGCGCCATCCAAATTACGGATCTCGTAACGGAGAGGGGTCACAATGAATAAGACGCAAGCCCATCAAGTCTCGGCGGGCTTCATCCAAGGTTTTTTCGACACGGCGGCGGCCCTCTTCGGCGGGCAGGCCGATGTGACGGTGGACGATCCCGGCGAGATAAAGGCTGAAGCATTTAGCGGTATGGTGAAGGCCTATCCCCTCACCGTGTATGGCGCGGTGAATACCATGGGGCTTGTGGTTGTTGGTTTGAGCGAAGCCGACGGCGACGCCTTGGTCTCGGGGTTCACGGGCGGAGCCGGTTTCACGGAAGCGGGACCGGGACCGGAAGCCCTGGGGGCGTTGCGGGAGATCTTCGAATCATGCCTCGGCGGCGGGGTGGGCTACCTGAAGAACGCCACCGGCCGCGAGTTGGCCCCCAGCGATATTCAGGTTGGGGAAATCGATTCCGAAACGGTGCAGGCATTGGTGGAATCTCTAAACCCGGATGGCGCGATGGCTCCGTTTCGTTACAGCTTGGGGCCTGTGCAGGAAGGCGCGGGATTCGTCGCCCTATCGGGCAGCCTGCTTGGCGAAGTGGGCGGCGCGGAGGCATCCGCAGGGGACGCCGAAGCAACGCAAAGAGAAGAAAGAAAGGGCGCGTCGATGGCTGACAACTCCAGCGCGGAGGATGAGGGTCAACGGGACATCAGCGAGAATCTGGAGATGATTCTCGACATCCGCTTGGATGCGACCGCCCGGCTCGGAAGCGTGGAGATGCCTTTGCAGGATATCCTTTCGCTTGGTCCCGGCGCGATTGTGGAAATCGGACATTCCGTTGATGAACCCGTGGAACTCTTCGTGAATGGAAAACTAATCGCGCGGGGCGATGTGGTTGTGGTGGACGAGCGCTTTGGGTTGCGCATCACCGAGATTGTCAGCCAGCGGGAGCGTATCGAGAGCTTGCGTTGAGTGATGTAACCGAACAAGACCTCTGGATTGAGTGGAAACAAAGCGGGGAGTTACACGCCCGCGACGCCTTGGCGGTGCATTACATGCACATCGTGAAGTACGTCGCCGGGCGCATGGCCATTAACACCCCTCCGGGCATTGACTACGAGGACCTCGTGAGTTGGGGGGTGCTTGGTCTCTTGGACGCGCTCGACAAGTTTGATCCCGAACAACAGAACCGCTTCTCCACCTATGCCGGCTTCCGCGTGCGCGGAGCCATCCTCGATCAAATCCGCGCTTTGGACTGGGCGCCGCGTTCCCTTCGGGCCATGGCCCGCAAGGTGAATAATGCCCGCGATCAGTTGCGTCAGACGCTCGGGCGGGAGCCTGCCTCTAGGGAGATCGCCGCGGAACTTGATATAACGCAGGATCAGGTGGAGCACACCATGGCGCAATTGCACGCCGCGCAAATGGTCCCCCTGGAGGGCTACCTTCCCTCGGGCGGCGATGAGGATAGCTACCCGAGACAAGCGCAAATCGGCGCCACGGACATTGGGCCCGATGCCGCGGCGGAACGGGCGGAACGGCAGGAACATCTCATGGAAGCCATTGGCCAGTTGCCAGAACAACAGCAGAAGGTGTTACACTTATACTATTATGAAGAGCTTACCCTGAAAGAGATTGGCGCTGTGCTCAATGTCTCGGAGTCCCGCATTTGCCAGGTTCACGGCGCGGCGGTAAAAAACCTGCGGCGGGTAATGGAGGGGGAAGACTAATGCCCCAACCCGTCACATGGCCCAGCGAGATTGCCCGAACCTTCGCCGCTGAACGGGTCGTCCAAGCGGATCGGGCGTCCATCGCGGGGCAACACTTTCAAAGCTCGGAAGAACAACGGCTGCGCTCAAAGCAGCAGCGCCAGGTCAAGGAATCCTCCGGGACGGATAAACGTATGGCCAACTCCACCGAACGCCCCGCCCGGAAGGAGACGCGCCCAAGACTCCGCCGCCCGGACAAGAAGGCGTTCGAGGACAACGTGCTGGGCCGCGTCAACGCCGATCCAGGAAAGTATCTGGACATCTCCATCTGAAAACCGGCACAATGACGCCCGTTACCATACCTTAAAGGACAGTATCCCGGCTTGGGAATGCCGTTGGGCTCGGCATTTGCGGGATTGAAAACGAAGGTAAGGGATGCGCGGAGCGGCCTTCCAAACCACGGAGGGTGACCGGTCTCCTTCCCCGGAGCTTCGGGCGGGACCGGAAGTAAGGCGCTTATCTTACGCAAGAAAGGCTCGTCATGTCTCAATTCGAATGGTTGCTCACCGTTGCGGCGTATCTTCTGGTTGCGGGCATCATCTTCGCCGCTGTGTTGTTTGTGGCGTATCAGCGGCGGCGCCCCGCCTCCAACGAGGAAGGGGAAAACACTGGCGACTTGGCCAACATGATGATTCTCTTGCAGACGATGCGGGACATGTTGGAGGAACAGAAGACGCTCGCGCGCCAATTCAACCAGAACTTTGAACAGAAGCTCGGCCACATGGAAGAAAAAAACCGGGCGGCCCGGCAACGGGCGGATGAACTGGAACAGCGGGCGGCAAAACTGGAAGGGCGTCTGCGGCGGGTGCGCGAGGAGCTGGCCGTTCTCCATGGCGAGATCGAGGCGGCGTCTCGTGGCGCGGCTCAAGAGCGGGCGCCCGGTCCCCTGAAGTTTTCCCAGGCCGGAAGCTCGGCGGGCGCCACGCCCTCCACTCCGGAGCCGCCTGCGCCCGAAGAGCCGCAAAAGGAAGGCGGCGATGATAGTGCCCACCGCCAGGATGACGGGCGGCAAGGCATGGAAGCAAGCCTGGAAGCAAGTCCCCGCGAGGATGGCGATGAGTCCGTGGCGCAGGCGCCCTTGAGCGATAGAAGCCACGAGCATTTTGTGGATGCATCCGCGCCAACGCCGGATGAAACGCCGGAAATCGCTGAACCATCCCGGAGCGAGCCCGATCACAGCGCAGAGGTGGATGCTCCCCCCCACGGGCGGATGCCCTGGGATTGGCGGGCAACGAAAGCCGAGGCGCCGGTAGAGGCGGGGGATGAGCAAGACACCCAGGTAAAGCCCGAAGAAGCCGAGGCCGATAGTTCAGACAGCGAAGGCCCCCCGACAACGGCTCACGAGGACGAGTTCCCGCCGCGTGAACGGCCAGCGCTCCACATCCTGGCGTCGCCGGATGGCGAGGATGACGAGGATGAGCCGGAGGAGTCCGATGCCGCTGACTGTTGGGTTGAGTTCAGCTGCGCCGGCCCGTTCCCGCCATCGGCGTACGGCGACAACTCCGTTCAGGGACCAGGACATAAAACTCCAGAACCCAGCGATCCCGAGGCGGCCCGGCAAGCCTTCCGCGCCTTGCTCAATATGGGTCAGGATGGCGGAGCGGGAATCGCTAGCCGCACCGAAACGCTGGACCAGCCCTCCGCAAGTGATGCGGGAGAAGGCCCCTTGCGCTCGCGGGTGTATGAGTATAGCGATGCGGGAATGAGCATCGCCGAGATCGCCAGCGAGCTGGGTATTGGCAAGGGCGAGGTCCGCCTCATACTGAGCCTGAGGGAACAAGGAGGAAGGTAACGTGGCCGGACTGCATGGGATCAATCCCATTATGGTCCAAGTGATGGGGCAGACGGGGCAAGTCCTTGAGCTGCGTCCAGGCCAGGCCTATCCCGGCGCTGTCCAAGGCGTGGGCGGCAACATGAGCGTGCAGGTGGGCAACCAGAACGTGCCCATTGAGCCCGTGGCGGGGCTGCAGCCGGGTCAGCAGGTGGAAGTGGAACTTGTGGAGGGCCGGCAAGGGCAGCACCTTAGGGTTACTCCGCAGGCTCCTCAGCCCTCCACGCCCCAAGCGCCCCCGCAAGGCGGTATCTGGGGCGTGCTCACGGCGGCGCTCGAATCGCTCAACGCATTGGACGCCGCCGAAAACGCCCGGCAGCTTCCCCCCGCGTTTCTGCCTCCCAAACAAGCTCCGCTGGAACAGCTGCTCCTTCTGTTTCTGAATCGCGGGAGCATGGGCAGTGATCTGCAGCGGCTCGGCGCACTGATTCAGCAGGCGCAATCCGCTGGCGTAATTGACCCGGCGCGCGCCGAGGGGATTACCGCGCTGTTAGCGTCCATTACCGTCGCTGACCCCTTGCGCATGCGGACAGCCTTTCAACGCATCGCTCAGACTGCGGGCCGATCCATGGAGGCGCGTTTGGCGTCCGCGATTGACAGCGGCCGCATCGATCGCTTGCTTACGGCCATGCGCGAGGATATTCAGGGCGAGTTGCTTCGCCTGCGGAATGACGAGGCGGTGGCGCGCTATTTCCGGAACCAGGGCCAGATCAACGAGTTCCAGCAGGCCGCGGACCGGCTTCTGAGCCGGTTTACCGCGATTCAAACGCAAAACTTGCGCGCTTTTGAGTTGCCCTATTTGTTTCTCGAGTTGCCCTTTGTCCCCGGCTCCCCCCTGCGTCATGCTCAACTGCATTTCTTTGGCGAGGGCCAAGGCCACACCTCGCGATTCGACTCCAAGAACAGCACCGTGGCTCTCGACCTCGAAACCGCGAACCTCGGCGCGCTGTGGATTACCATGACCATCATCAACGGTCACTGCTCATGCTGGTTGCGCGTCACCGAAATGCGCTTGGTGGAACAACTTGAGGATGCGGCGGGCGAACTTGTCGAACAGCTCGCCCAAGCAGGGTATCCGGGCGCGGAAGTGCAGGTGACGTTGTGGGACGGGGACCGTCTAAAGGAGGCCGCTGGTCTGATGCGGCGATTCTCAAGGATAAACCTGCGGGCATGACAAATCCCTCCGGCGACAGCTCCGATGCATTGCGCCGCCGCGCCGTGGTGCTGCGGTATACGGCCGATCGCGAATCCGCTCCGCATGTGTCGGCCAAGGGCGCCGGGTTCCTGGCCGATCGCATCCTGGAAGTAGCACGGGAGAACGGCATCCCCATTCACAGCGATCCCAGCCTGGTGGCTGTCCTATCTCAGCTTGATTTGAACGCGGAGATCCCCGAGCCGTTGTATCAGGCCGTGGCCGAGGTGCTCGCGTTTGTGTATCGAATGGATCAGCGCGTTGAGAAACCGCGCGGATGACCGGTCCCCGCAAGGGCGTCCGCCGGATGCCGGGGTCCTCACGCAAGACGATGGAGGATGGACGCCATGACGGAGAACGGGTGGGCCTCGGAACTGGAGATGGCCAAGACTTTCTTCAACAACTCCACCGCGTGTCTCACGGAAGAGGATGCCGATTATGCGCCTGTCCCTGGCGTGTTCACCGTCAAGGGCCATGTAGCCCATGTGGCGCGTACGGTGGAATGGTTCATTGAGGGCGCGTTTGGCGCGGGATGGGATCTCAACTTCGAGCAGCACGCTGCGGAAGCCGAAGCCGTCGCTTCGCTGGCCGAGGCGCGGGAGTGGGTGGAGCGGGCGTTTCAACATGCGAAGAACGTCGTATCCGCCAAGACCGAGGACGAGCTGCGCGAATGCTTTCCGGCCAGTGATCCGATGATGCCGGGGGCTCCGAAACTCGTGGCTGTCACCGGCATCAGCGATCACACGGCGCATCACCGGGGCGCGCTGACGGTCTACGCCCGGCTTCGCGGCAAGGTTCCCGCAATGCCCTATGCATAGAAAGTAACCGCGCCGGAAACCGGACACAGAGCCCAGCCGCCGGCGCGGTTTGTTTAATGAAGCAGCTTAGACGCGTGTGCGCTTAGCCTTCCTCGTTGTCGTTCTCAATGGGCCGCAGCCAAATGTTGCGGAACCATACCTTGCTGTAATCCTGAAGCATTATCGGACCAGGCTCGTCAAACTCGCCAGGGAGTGCGCCGCCTGTGGGACCGGTCACGACGCTCTCGTCCTGGATAACCTCGCCGTTCAACGTCGCCCAGACCGTGTCGCCCTCGAATTTGATGTAAAGGCTGTTCCACTCGCCAATCGGATTGGCCGCCAGCACTTCCGGGGGATGCTGGTTGTAGATGGCGCCGTCGGATCCCAGGCCAGGCTCTTCTTCCTCGGAGCTGTCCAGAATCTGTACTTCGACCCGTCCGCGAAGGTACACGCCGCTATTGCCGCCCTCCGGAATCCGGTAGTCGAGCCGGATCTCGAAATCCTCCCATTCCTCCTCCGTGGCGATGTCGTTCTCACCAGCGATGTTGGTCATGAACCCATCGTCGTCCACGTACCAATTCTTGTCGCCCTCGGGATCGTGCGGGTTGACCCACCCCGAGAGGTCCTCTTCGTTGAACAGCTTGATCCAGCCCTCCTCGCTCAGCGTCTCCTCGTCATACTCATAAAGATTCGCCATCGCGGGCGCGGCCACCAAGACGGCCAACATACAACTCAATACAGTAGCGGCAATTCGGGTATGCATTCTCACGGTTCCTCTCTTTTTGTTGCCGGTTGCCTCTCTACGGGGCGCCCGGCTGCCTGCGCACAACAAACAAGACCTAATACTACTATACCCTGCGGCGTTCGGTCCAGTGGCGAGAGCCGCCGCCGCTTTTGCCCTGATCTCTGTCCGGTTGTGTATAATATGTCTAGAGTCAAGACAGTACTCGGCGTGCTTGCGGCATGCGGAAACGGTAATGAATTGAGGGGATATAGAAGGGTTTTCGGTAGTTTCGTTGGTGTGGAACATGCAAATATGACCCAACCGGCGGGTGAGAGCCGGGTGGAAAGGCGAGGTGAGTCCGGTGGCGAAAACAATTAACTGCCCGTTCTGCGGAAAGCTGGCTGATCCCAAGCTGAATGCCTGCCCGCATTGCGGCAACTACTTGCAAAAAGGGCGCGCAAGCGGCGGCCGGGCCGCTGCAAGCGGGCCGCATCAACAGTGCCCCTCATGCAACGCGGTGGTGCAAGAGGGCGACATTGTCTGTGTGGCGTGCGGCACGAATCTGTTGACGGGCCAGCAGATCGCTGGTCAGAAACTGACGCCGGCGGCGCCGCAGCGTGATTACATGCGCATATTATGGATGGCCGCCGCGGCGGTGATAGCGATAGTCGTGTTGGGCGGCGCGGCGTACGGCGCATACATCGTGTTTCGCGATCCCGTGACCCAGGCCGTCCGGCTGGTCGAGCAAGGCCGCGTCAGCGAGGCAAACCGGGTGTTGGAAGAGTATGTTGACGACAACCCGGACAGCGCCCGGGGCTGGTTCACCTTGGGCGAAGTCCAGTGGCGGACCCGGCAGTACGCCAACGCGGCTGATTCCTTTGAACGAGTGCAAGAACTGGATCCCGGCGAAGAGCGGGCCGGCAAACTGGCCCTTCTGGCGTTGCGCGCCCTAAACGATCCCGCAAACTTGAGCCGGGAGATCGCGGTGCTGGAACGTCACGTCGAGCATTATCCCCAGGACGGCGGGGCATGGTATCTGCTCGCGCTTGGCCGGGGAGCGGATGGCGATGTCCCCGGACAAGTGGAAGCCATGGAGCAAGCGCTCAGTCTTGGAGCGGAGGAGCCCCAGGCCCGCGGTTTCATGGGAGTCGGCTTGGCGCTGGAAGGCCAATACGGACAGGCGGCCGAGGCCATTCAAGATGTATTGGACGACGCGCCCCAAGAGGGCGATCTTCAAGCCGCGCTGGGGTTTGTCGCGCATATGCAGGGCAACCCCGACACCGCCATCCAGCACCTGGAAAACGCGCTCGAAGAGGGCACTGAATTGGAGCGGGAAGTCCGCACGCAGTTGGGGCTCTTGCTGGTGGCCGAAGGGCGCGCCGCAGAGGCGCAGACTCATCTGCAAGCCGTGACCGCGCAAGCCGATGCGCCGCCCGCGGCACGCTTTTTCCATGCCGTGAGCGAGCGCGGCCGGGGCCGCCAACAGGCCGCCCTCGACGCATTCGAGGAGCTGATGGAGGAGGACCACCCCTTCGCCCAGCACGCGGCGACGCAGGTCGCGGACATCTACCTTGATCGCGGAGACACGAGCGCGGCCCGCAACGCCGTGGAACAGGCGCTGCAAACCCTGGGCGATTCCGCGTCCTTACTTACATTGGAAGGGCGGATCTACATGATGGAGGAAGAATACGATGAGGCGCGGGATCTGTTTCGCCGGGCGATTCAAGCCGATCCCGATTATGCGCCGGCCCGTTTGGAAAATGGGCTGTTGCTGGTGCAACGCCGCGCTTTCTCCGAAGGAATCCGCGAACTGGAGCGGTATGTGGAGTTGATTGATCCAGACACGCCCGGCGCGCAGGTGGAGGCCGTCAGCGCCTTGATTGAACAGTTGAGGGAAACCGGAGCCGCCGGGCGGCAGGCCAGCGCCGCCGGAGCAAGGATGAGGAGTTAGAAACCAATGACGACACGCGTGTTTATGGCCGTGGCGGTAGGCCTCATGGCCGCCGCCGGACCCACGGCGGCGTGGGGGCCGCAAACCACTACGAGCATTGTTACAAGCGCGGCCCATATCTTGTCGCGGGATGGAACCATCCCGCTGGCGAACCTTGAACAAGATTTGCGCGGCGGGGCTTCCCTTCCGGAAAGCGTCCTCTATGACTTGGCGCCGGAAGCCGAGGAAAACCTTGTGAGCGCCATCGAATCCCAGATGTATCTCTTGCAGGCCGTCCGGGGCGATCGCGTTGATCCCTATCTGGCGTATCGGCTCGGCGTGCTGGGAAACCTGGTGGCCCGCGCCACGGCGCCTCTCCAAGGCGCAAGTCCCTCGGCGCGCGAGCAGTACTACGAAGACGTAAACAACCATATTGCGCGCGCCACGATTCGTCCGCGCTCGCGCCAACAAGTGGAGCCCCGCTCCTACTTCTCCGAAAAACGCCGTGAAGCGCGGATGAACGATGCGGCTCTGGAGGATCACTACCGCACCGGCAGCGGCTTTGAGGGCGTGGCCCGCGCCACGCTTGCCGAAAACGCCAGCCGCTCGATGAATGCCGTGGCCGATGTTTGGCACACCATCTTGACGCAACGCACAGCTACCGCGGACATCCCCCGCGAGCGTATGCGCCAGTATCTGTTGCAAGCGGTCGAGTTTTACGTCTATCGCGGCAACATGCAAGAGATGCGGCGGACGCAAGCCCGCATGGACGAGCTGGATCTGGGGACGCCCCAGGTCAGGGAACAAGTAGGCGATATCTTGTTGGAGGCCGGCCGTTACGAGATGGCCATGGAAGAGTACCGGGCGGTGCTGGACGAGGACCCGAACCAGCGTCAAGTCGCCCGCAAGATATCCGATTACTACATTGAAGTGGGCAGCGAAGCGTTGGAAGACGGCCGCTTGGAAGAAGCCCGCGAGGCCTTTGAGGAGGCGTCCAGCGCCGATCCGCGTAACGAAGAGGCGCAAGACAAACTGGTCCAGGCCCGGCGGGAAATCCAAGCGCGGGCGGATCGCCGCGAGGCCGAGTTTGCCTTGCTGCAAGAAGGCGAATCGCTCCAAGAGCGAGCCCAAAGCTCAATGCAAGAGGGCGATTACGCCAACGCCACGCAACTGTTGCGCGAGGCCCTGCTCACATATGGAGACGTCACGGACGAGTTTGTTGATATCGCGCGCGAGGCGCGGGGAGCGATGAACAGCGTGGAGGCCGAGTTGGCCGATGTGCAGGATCGCCTTGTCGAGGACGCCATTCAGCTTAGCGGGGCGGGCAGCGTGTTTGATCCCCGCGCGGTCACCGAGGACGACGACCTCGAGTTGAACCGCGAGGCGCTCCGGAGTCTGGTGACCACCCGCTACGAAACCGAAGTGCGGCGGTTGCGTCAGGAAATGGAGGCCGAATTCGGCGGGACCTTATAACCCTCCATACTCCCCATGTCGAACAACGGCAAAGGGGATGTGATGCCGGGAAACATCCGGTGATCACATCCCCTTTTCTTCATGCCGCGAAACACGGCCGAGGGCTTGCGTCACGCGTTACCAGCGCTTGGCTACCTCGGCTTTCATGAAGGCCAGTGCATCACGCGCCAGTTGCTCTTCGGTATCGTACATACGGCGCCAGATCTTCGTGGCCGGAATGAGCTTCTCCAGCGCCACGCCAAAAGCTTCCACCGTCATCATCCCGTCGTAGCCGATCGCCTTGAGCGCGTCGAAGGTCTCGTCCCAGCGCACGTTACCTTTGCCCGGCGTGCTGCGATCGTTCTCCGAGATGTGGACGTGAACGAGTTGGCCCTTCAACGCCTTGACGGCCTCCGTCACGTTCTTTTCCTCGATGTGGCTGTGGAACGTGTCATACATCGCCTGGCAGCGGGGATGATTCACATCCTTGCAGAAGCGGGCCGTGTCGGCGGCTGTGTTGAGCAGATAGCATTCGAAGCGGTTCAGGTACTCCAGGGCCAGCGTCACGCCGCACTTCTCCGCATGCTCGGCCACTTCCTGCATGCCCTCCACGGCCCATTTCCACTCGTCCTTCGTGGGACCTTGGCCACTGAAGACGCCCAGCCCCGAGTGAAACGGTCCCACCAGCATCTCCGCTCCCGCGGCTTGACAGCATTCCACCGCCGCCTTGTTGTCCGCGACGCCTTGCTTGCGCTCCTTGGGATCGCTGCTCATGGGGTTGGATTCCCCGCCCCGCACCGTCACGCCGGTACACTTCAGGCCCATGCCCTCGAGCCGGTCCTTCCACGGCGCATAATTGCCGGGATTCACGTCGAACATGGGCAGCTCGACGGCGTCGTAGCCGATCTCCTTGAGTTTCTCCAGCAGAGGCAGCGTGTCCTCGCTCAGCGTGTCAGTCCACAACAGCAAATTCATTCCGTACTGCATGGCCGTAACTCCTTTCGCGTTTGCGGGGTTTGGCGCGTGACCGCTTGACCCGCGGTCCAATGTTCCCCCTTGTTGAACTCCCATCCGTGTGAGCCGATGCGGCGCATCGACAGACGCGCTCACACGGCCTTTGAGGCAGCACTCTATCATGGATTCACAGCGCCGCGCTACTTATGCGCGCAAGCGGCCGTCAAACGCCACAATCCAAGACAGACGCCGAATAACCGCACGACATAACTATGTGTGCTACACTAAAGTATTTTTTTGACAGGGCCGAAATTGTCGGGTACGATTGAACCGTAACCTTAGCGGGGGAACGCTGGTTGTGGAATTCGCCGCAATCGCATAACGTGGATGGGAAAGGAAATACCGTATGAAACTATTGGGGATATCGTCAAGAGGGATGGCGGCGCTGGCCGCACTAATGACAGCTGTCGCACTGGTGGGGTGTCCGCCGGAGCTTCAGGGGACGTTGACGGTCGAGATTCAGCCCCCCGAAGTAAGGGACGAGGCGCGGTGGATTGTCGATGGGGAAGAGTATGAGAGCGGGGAAGAAGCCGTGCTTCCCCCCGGGGAATACGACATTGAATTCACCGGTCCAGATGATTGGACTGCGCCTCCCCCACGGGAAGGCGTTTCGGTTTCGGAAAACGAGGTCACCCAGGAATCGGTTGACTACACGGAGCCGGTTGCGGACGGTGACGCCAAGGTCAATGTCCTTCTGACATCAGGTCAGCACGAGAAGTTCGCCTCAGAGGTGGTCCGTAGTCTGGAGGTATCGGAAAAGCAAGGACCTGTCAACGTAGACGACATCGCAAGCCTGGTCGTGACCGTGACGGAGATCCGGTTCAACGGCCCCACCGACAAGGGGCAAAGCGACGAACAGGACGTCCCTGGTAGGCAGCAGCTCGTTTTTCGCGGTGCGCAAGACGTGGACATCATGCACCTCCGGGAAGTCTCGGAGCTGATTTCCGTGGCCGAGGTACCCGTCGGCGAATACACCAAGATTCAGTTACACATTGAAAATCCACGGTTGTGGTTAGAACAAGATATGGAGGGCCTGGAAGAAGG
>PUOI01000436.1 GCA_003552765.1 Candidatus Hydrogenedentota bacterium
CGGAAAAACAGCGCTTCTACGCGTGGTTCATTGCCGCGGCGGAGGGAACCGCCTCCCCAGAGGAGTTTGCCGCGGACCTTCATGAGCAGTTGGGAGAAGACATGCTGCCCGCCGAGCGGGAGTTGGTTCGCCGTACGCCCGCCGTACTTCGTATTACGCACAGCTTCCATCCTAATGACCAGGCCGCCGTAAGGCGATGCATCCGCATTATGTCGGAAGGCATGGAGCATTTCCAAGCTAGGCAGGCCGAGGAAGGGCTGCGGAATCAACGCGAACTCGACACGTATTGCTACTATGTGGCGGGCGTCGTGGGCGAAATGCTCACCGAACTGTTTTGCAATCACAGCGAAGCAGTGGCTCAACGCCGGGAGGCCCTGTCGGAATTGGCGGTAAGCTTTGGGCAAGGCCTTCAGATGACCAACATCATTAAGGACGTTTGGCATGACAAGGAACGGCGGGTGTGTTGGCTGCCCGCGGCCGCATTTGGGGGAGACCTAAACGCGTTGACCGAAGGCAACGCGGAACAGTTTGAGGCCGCGCTCCAAGAACTAATGGCGACAGCCCGCGGCCACTTGGAAAACGCCCTCCGCTATACGCTTCTTATTCCAGCGTCCGAAACCGGCATTCGCCAATTCTGTTTATGGGCGCTTGGCATGGCCGTCTTGACCCTGCGTAAGATTCATCGCAGCCGCGGCTACTTCTGCGAAGGCGCTACCGTAAAGATATCCCGCAACAGCGTACGCGCCACAATCGCCGTGAGCAAAATATTCGGAAGGTCGGATACGTGTCTGCGCGTGATTTTCCGCTTGTTCACGGCAGGCCTGCCCAAATCCCCGCCGCCTAGGGACGATCCCTCTTGAGGTGGACCTCATCGTTGATGCGGCGGTTCCCTCGGCTCAATAGCGCGGGGCCGGCGGGAGGAACCGGCCCCGGCTGCTCTGAAACGGAAAGAAAGGAGGGATTCCGCCCTGGACAACCAGGGAGCTAGAAGCCCAATTCGTCCAGGGCTTGTTGTTGCCGCTGATTGTGGTCGCGCTCTATGCCCCGGATGCTTTCCCGTCCGTACACGCCGACATTGCCGCCCGCGCCGGGTTGGTGGTAGATGGGCTGCTGCTGCATGCCGTCTGGGCGCTGGCCGCCTTGTTGTTGACGCGCCTGACGCGGGTGGATGACTGCCCCCGTCTGGGGATTGTAGGCGAAGGGTTCGCCGGTCTCCGCGCGCGGGATTTCCGAAAGATAGTCCGGCGTCAAGGCTTGCAAGTTGGGCGGATAATGCCGCCGTTCCTGCGCATAGCCTTGGATGGCTTGGCGAAGCCGCTCCATTCTTTGTCCATCCCCCTCCCTATCGAATACCTGGCCCGTGGCCGGGTTGTAGGTCATGGGTTCGCCTTGGGCGTTCTTGGGGACTTCCGCCAAGTACTCGGGAACCAACTCCTCCAGCGAGGCGGGATTGCGCCCATGTTCCGCCCGGTACGCGCGTACGGCTTGCTGTACTTCCCAGCGTCCTGTCTGCCGTTCCGTTCGTTCCAGCGTGTCCATGGCCCGCTCGGCGTCGCGTTTCTGCAATTCGCCCGTGATGGCCGTGGTGGTCAAGACTTCCAGGCCACAGCCGGTCAACGCCAGCGCTAATGTGACAATGATCGCGTACCGCATAATGGCATCCTCCTATCCATATCTTATTTTACCACAATCGCTAGTAGCCCTTTCGTCCTTGAACTGCGAGCCAGGGTTCGGTGCGCCTTGGCCGTGACGTAGCACGGGCTTCCAGCCCGTGATTCATGGCCTGGAAGGCCATGCCACCTCTACGCGCGTTCACTGTGGCGCTCTGCCATTTTCTGTGCAGACAATCCGGCGCGCATCGCAATGGGTTGTGGACACCCGGCCGGTTACCTCCAATAGACGGTGTTTTGACTACAGAATGCAGTCGATTGAACCCGATCAAATTTACTCTTGACATTTACTGTTTATTATGATTACATAATGGCTATCATGTTCGCGCATGCCGGCACGAGAGCCATCAATGATATTCTTCCCGCCTTGTTCGCCTCGAAGGCGAGGGCGGCGGTGGTGCGGGTGTTGCTTCTTGACCCCTGCCGCGCTTATTATCAGCGCCAGGTGGAAGCGGCAACGGGGCTGAGCATTCGGGCAGTGCAACGCGAACTTGACCGGCTGGTGTCGATGGCTCTGTTGTACCGGCGGCGCGAGGGCAACCGGATCTATTATCATGTGGACCGGCAGTTCGTGGTGTTTGAGGAACTCCGGAGCATGGTGCTCAAGACAGCCGAGCCCGCCGACCGGTTGCGCGGGCGCTTGGCGATGGACGGCGCCGTGCGGCTGGCCTTCCTTGCCCCGGAGGGCGAACGGGTCCTGCTTGTGTGTGAAGACGGCCAGCGGCCCGAGGGGCGGAATGAAGAAGGTTTTGCGTTCGAGACCGTGGAGTGTGCGGACTTCGTGCGTTTGTTAAGTGAATCACCAGGGCAGTTTGAACCCTGCCTCGTGGGTGGCGAGGACTTGCTAGGGCGGAGAGACGATATTTTGTGGCGCCGCATCGACGAAGCAGGATATAATGTGGCGAAACGAAAAGGGGTGGCGTAATCATGGAGACTACACAGCAACTTGAAAAGCTCTGCGAATCGTGGTGGGACCACGGCCCCGAGCCGGACCGCCGCAAGCAGATTCATTTCGCACATCAACTCCTGACTTTGTTGGGATGGGGCCAGCCGGAACCGATTGCGAAGGAGGACGAGGATGAGGAATCCTCTCCCGCCGTGTCGTTTACGTTGGCGGGCGGGGGCCGCACTGTCTTGGCCCATTTCGTGGCACCGGGCATTCTGGAGCCGCCGGGGACGCTGGTCGACTTGAATCTCGACTTTTGCTGCGTCACCCGCATCCTTGCCGACGAGGGGTATGAGTACAACGCGGATTACGTCTTTATAACCGATCTGTGCCGTTCCTATCTCTATGACATGCACACGGAAGAACTCCTGTTGTGGGCCAATGCCGCCGATGAGTTCAAGGGCGAGTTCGCGCAAAGCCTGCAACACGGCGCCGTGGCTCAAGGTTCGCTTGACGAGTTGCGGCGGCAACCCCGGAGCTATACGGCCCGGCAGTTGCGCGAATGGCGCCATCGCTGGGGCGAGGCGTTCGCGCGGGAGGCGGGCGTGAACGAAGAGACGGCGGCCGCGTTCTTCGACCGGCTCGTGGTGGTGCGGTACCTGTTGGAGCGGGAAGTGCTAAAACGGCCAGGCTGGCGGTTGCGGCAAGAATTCTGCGAATTGGTGGGCCAGGCCATGGAGGGCGAGCACCAGGATTCCGGAAAAGGCTTCGCGGGCCTGTGCCACGACATCTATTTCGACTGGCAAGCGGCTATCTTGGCCCCTTCGCCGCAGCTTGACGCGCTCCATGGCCGCGACGACCTTGTCGGGCCATGCCTGGGTGAGTTCGCGCTGTTGGGCCGGGGGAAGTTCAAGGCCAACACCGTATTGGAAAGTTTCAATTACGGCCCCGCGGACGAGAAGGCCCGTGTTCGCATGATTCCCGAGGAGGACCATCAGCGGCGGAGCATGTTGAACAAGGCCACGCCCGCCACGGTGGACCAGCTTCAGGTGGAAATCGACGTGCTGGACGAGGGGTATCGCGCCATTCCCCATTGGTTCGACGCGCTCGTGGAGGTGTACCAGCGGCTGGAGAAAGGGCTGCGGACTCCGCAGCCGGCGGCTCCATCGGATGATGAGGACATGGACCTGCTGACGTGGTCCGAGCACAGCGCCCGCCGCCCCCGGGCGCTTCAGGATCCGTATCAGCACGCCGCCGAGCGCGGGTTGGTGATATACTGCGCGTCGCCGCGTCAATGGCGGACGGCGCGGCTGGTCCTCTATCTGCACCTGATTGGCCGTTACGACCAAGACCGAGACCGGTTCATTCAGTTTCCTCAAGTCGAGACCGCCTTGAAGCCTCGGCCGAAGACCTTGTCCCGTGATCGGGATCGGGCGGCATTTCCGGAGGCGAGTGAATACCGGCAAAGCGGTTGAGGCTTTGCCGGACGTATCCAGTGAGGGAGCAACCTGGGGAACGGAAATACCTCTTCATTGAACCATTGGCGGCGATTCGGTATGCTTGGGGCTTTCCTGGCGCCGTTTTGGGGTAAAGGCGGCGCGGCTCATCGCCGCCGTCAGCGGAGAGGCCGGTCCCGGCATGTTCAGGCGCCCAATAATCGCAGCTTCAGTCCCGTTTTTTCACACGGCTACCTACAGGGAATTTTACGGTGCGTGGTTTCGTACGATTTCTCCCCGGCTTGTTCTCCCATGACATGGGAATCGACCTGGGGACGGCAAACACCCTTGTGTATGTCAAGGGCCAAGGCATAGTGCTCAGTGAACCGTCGGTGGTCGCCATCAACAAGGACACCAACCGGGTCCGGGCAGTAGGCAACGAAGGCAAGGACATGATTGGCCGGACGCCGGGCAATATCGTCGCCATCCGGCCCATGCGTGACGGGGTTATCGCCGACTTTGAAGTGACCGAGGCGATGCTGAAGTACTTCATCGAGAAGGTGCACAACCGGCGGCACCTCGTGTGGCCGCGGGTGGCCATCTGCGTGCCCTCGGGCATCACGGCCGTGGAAAAGCGGGCCGTGACGGAGAGCGCCTTGCAGGCCGGCGCGAAACATGTGTTCACCATCGAGGAACCCATGGCCGCCGCCATCGGAGCGGGGCTGAGCGTTCAAGAGCCCCAGGGCTGCATGATCGTGGACATCGGCGGCGGCACCACGGAGGTGGCTGTTATCTCGCTGGGCGGCATTGTGTTCGTGAAGTCCGTGCGGGTCGCCGGCGACGAGATGGACCAGGCCATCATCCAGCACCTCAAGCGCACCTACAACATGATGGTGGGCGAACGCACGGCCGAGGAAATCAAGGTTACCATCGGTTCGGCGTTTCCGCTCAAGGATGAGTTGGAGATGCAGGTCAAGGGCCGGGATCAGGTCATGGGCCTGCCCAAGATCCTCACGATAACCTCCGAGGAGATCCGCGAGGCCCTGCGCGAACCGGTCAGCGCCATTGTGGACGCCGTCCGCGTCACGCTCGAGCGCACTCCGCCCGAGTTGTCCGCGGATATCGTGGATCGCGGGCTGGTGCTGGCGGGCGGCGGAGCGATGCTGCGGGGCTTGGATCAGCTGCTCTCCAAAGAGACTGGGCTTCACGTAACAGTTGCTGAAGACCCCCTCACTGCGGTAGTCTTAGGGACAGGGAAGTATCTGGAAGGACTAAAGAATTTCCGCGAAGACGAGGCCTAAGCTTGTGTTACTGAGTCTTTCTTTGCCCCGCCGGTTGAGCGAACAACGCTCGACGGTAGTTTTGATAATTTTGGTAATTTGCTGTTTGGCGTCTTTGGCGTCGGGCGCCCGGGCCGTGGTCATAGCGGATGCCCTGCGCACAGCGGGTTCTGTGGCGGCCTACCCGTTCTGGAAGGGGCTCACGGCGGCGCAAAATACCCTCAGCACGGCTTCGGCGTTCTTCCTTGAATATGGCGCGGCCAAGCGCGAGGCGGAAGCCTTGCGGTATGAGGTGACCGATCTCAGCCACGCGCTGACCGCCCTGGATGAGTTGCGCGCCGAGAACGAACGGCTCCGGGACATGCTGGAATTCGTCCGCACGGAGCCGCGTTTTACCGTTGAACCGGCGCAAGTGATAGGCCGATCGTTCGAGGGGGCCCTGACGATCGATCGCGGAGGCGTTCACGGGGTGCGAGAGGCCATGTGCGTGCTGACGCAGGATGGCGTGGTGGGCATGGTGGCCAAAGTGGAGCCTTTCTTTAGTCACGTCTACACCCTGCATCACTCCCAATGCCGCGTCGGGGCGATGATTCCGCGCAACCGGGTCCGCGGCATCGTGCATGGCGGTGGAAGCACCCAGCGCCCCGTAAGCACCATGCAATATATCGACATCAAGGACGACGTCCGGCCCGGAGATGACGTCGTGACGAGCGGTGGAAGCATATTCCCCAGCGGATTCCCCATCGGGCGGGTGACGCGGGTCGAGTTCGACAGCGAATCGCTGCTCAAGACCGCGTTTATAGAGCCCATCCTCGACCCTTACAGCCTGGACGAGGTGTTTGTCTTGCGCGCGGCCCCGCCTTCTCCAGAGGAATTGACGGGGGAGGGCGGAAGGACCGCGGGAGATGTCTCGCTGTATGCCCTGCCCGACAACCGCAGTATCCAAGAGCGATACGCCCCATAATCAAGCTCATTGCAATAAAAGGGGATAGAACGATGTGGCGAAGGCGGCCAAAACTCTCCCTCTCACCTCAACTTCCTCGAACCAGATCACGGAGAGGCGGCGGTCGAGGCTGAAAAGGCGCGTATGGGCAAGAACTTGACATGGGCGGTCGTGGTGATGCTGGCGGCTCTGCTCCAGACGACGTGGCTTGAATCCATTCGTCTGCGCGGAGTCTTGCCCGACCTCGTGGTGCTGCTGGTGGTGTATTTCGCCATTGTGGACGGCGAGGAGCGCGCCATGTTCACGGGGCTGCTGGGCGGATTCATATATGACATTATTGGGGACGCCACCTTGGGGCATCATATACTGGCGCTGGTGGTCACGGGCTACGTGACGGGCCGGATCGCCACCCGCTTGATTACGGAGCATCCCGCCGTGAAGGGCGGATTGGTCTTTGGCGCCACCCTGGTGAGCGGGTTGTTGCACACAGTAATCCTCTATATCGAGACGCCCCAGATCAACGCGATGAACATGCTGGCTTCGCGCGTGGTGCCCGCCGCTTTCTATACAACGCTGTTGACCCCGCTGCTGTTTGTTCTTCTGGACTGGTCGCTACGGCGGTTTCAGCCCGCGCAAGGAGGGTTCTCCTAATGCTTGACCACCCCGAAAAGCAACGCTACCCCGAGTTCCCTAAGCGCGTGCGGCTCCTAGGCATAGCGCTTTTTGTGGCTCTTTGCATTCTCGCGGGCCGTCTGTGGCAGCTTCAGGTCATCCAGGGCGAACACTACAACCGGCAGGCGGAAAGCAACCGGTTGCGGCCCCAGGTGCTTGAAGCGCCGCGCGGCATGATCTATGGCCGGGACTCAAGCATTGTCTTGGCCGACAACCGGGCCGCCACCGACCTCATGTTCATCCAGGCCGAGGCCGATGACCCCGAGGCGGTGGCCGGGCGGCTGGCGGAACTCGTCACTTTTGATGCCGAGGCCTTTCTTGAGCAGGTGCATGAGTACCGGCGGCAGCCTTACACGCAAATCCCCATCAAACGCGACATCAGCCGCACCGCCTTGACCCGGGTGGAGGAGCATTCCTACGCCCTGCCCGGCGTGTTCACCGTGGTCCGGCCCCAGCGCCGGTACTTGTACGGCTCCACGGGGGGGCAACTGCTGGGTTACCTCGGTGAAATCGGCCCGGAGGAACTCAGAGAGATGCGGCCCACCTACAAGATGGGAGACCGGATTGGCCGGGGCGGCATTGAGCAGTACTACGAAAGCCGCCTGCACGGAACCGATGGCCAGCTCTTGATGAACGTCTACGCGTCCGGCGTGCCCCAGGTCCGCACGGATGCCTACGGACGGCCGTATATCGAAACGGACAGTTTTGGACGGCGGCTTCGTCAAGAGACGCAATACTTGCCCGAATCCGGTGAGTCCGTCCATCTTACGCTTGACATCGAACTCCAGGCGTTCGCGGAGCGGCTGCTTGAGGGCGAACGGGGGGCGATTGTGGTGCTGAACGCCGAGACCGGCGAAGTGTTGGCGATGGCGAGCCAGCCCACCTACGATCCCAGCGTTTTTGTCAAGCATGGAGAGAATGAAGCGCGAAGAGACGCGCTTAGCGATACGGATGAGCCCATGAAGAACCGGGGCTACCAGGACACCTATCCCCCCGGCTCCATTTTCAAGATCGCCATGGCGGCGGCGGCGCTGGAAGAAGGAGTTGTGAGCCGCCAGACGGAACACTTCTGTCCGGGGCATTTTCAAATCAACAACCGAGGCAGGCGGTGGCACTGCTGGAGGCGTAGCGGCCATGGGCACGTGGCGATGGATGAAGCCCTGGCGCACTCCTGCGATGTGTACTTTTACAACATTGGCCTGGAACTCGGCGTGGACCGCATCCACGAGTGGATGGGCCGGTTCAGTCTTGGCCAGAGCACCGGCATCGACTTGCCGCGTGAACACACCGGCCTGATCCCTTCCCGCGAGTGGAAACGGGAAACGCGCCAGCCGCATTATCCCAACGAGCCCTGGGAATGGAACTGGTACGACGGCGATACGGTAAACTTGTCCATCGGCCAGGGGGCGGCTGCAAGCACCCCGCTGCAGGCGGCGGTCATGACGGCGGCGTTTTTGAATGGAGGGCGGCGGGTCTATCCTTTCATCAATCAAGAATTCGGGCCCGCCCGCGTCAGTGAGCCTTTCATGTCGCCCGAGACCGTCGAAGCCGTTTGGGAGGGGATGTTTAAGTGCGTGGAGAAAGACGATTTTCCCACGGGAACCGGAATTCGCGCTCAGGTCGATGGGTTGGCCGTGGGCGGCAAAACGGGCACCTCGCAAAACGTGGCGCTTCACCATCTTGAACAATACGGAGACGATGTCGAAGATATCCCCTATGAAATGCGCCACCACGCGTGGTTTGTGGCGGGTGTGCCGGATGAGGATCCGCCCATTGCGGTGAGCGTGCTTGTCGAACACGGCCATAGCGGCAGCCGTGCGGCGTCGCCCTTGGCGCGGGAAGTCATCGATTACTTCTACACCTATCGCGCCCCATCCGAAGCCTTGCTCGTAGCCAAGAGCGAGGCGGAAGAATAATGATCTCGGCTACCCACGACATCGACATCATGGACGCCCATATCGGCGTCTTCAATTACCGCAACCTTTTTAGGGCTGATCGCGTGCTCATGGGGTTGGCCTTGGCGCTCGTGATCGTGGGCGTGTTGACGCTCTACAGCGCGAGCCGCAGCGCCTATTCCGAAATCCCCTACTACGTGAAGCAACTCGTGTTCTTCGGGGTTGGGGCTGTGCTCGCGGCCTTGATTGTGAGTTTTGATTACCGGTTTCTCATCTCGTTCGCCCCGTTCTTTTACGTGCTCTGCTTGGTGTTGCTCATCCTGGTTGAGTTCTTCGGCATCACCGTGAAAGGCGGGCAACGCTGGCTCGGCGTTGGCCCCCTCACGTTTCAACCCTCGGAGTTGACCAAGCTGGCCTTGGTTTACATGCTGGCGTGGTACTTTCACATCATTCAGCACCGGATCCGATCATTGCCATTTTTCCTCTTGGCGTTTGTCATTGCCGGCATCCCGATAGTCTTCATCCTTAGACAGCCGAATCTCGGCACCGCCGCCCTCCTTGTTCCCGTGCTTTTCGTGATGCTGTACGTGGCGGGCTGCAAGCGGTGGCATTTGGCGGCGGTGATTCTCGCTGGCTTGGCCGCCATTCCCGTGGCCTGGACCCAGCTCGAAGACTATCAGAAGGAACGCGTCCGAACCTTTGGAAATCCCGCCGCCGATGCCCGGGGCAAGGGCTGGCAGACGGTACAGACCATGATCACCGTGGGCAGCGGCGGCATGTGGGGTAAGGGATTCCGCGAAGGCACCCAGACCCACCTCAGTTTCCTTCCCGAACACCACACCGACTTCATATTCGCCCTGTTGGCGGAGGAGATGGGTTTCCAAGGCGCGGTGGTGGTTCTAGCCTTGTTCGGGGGCTTGCTGTGGAGAGGCATCGTCCTTGCCCGCGGATCGCCGGAGTTACAGGGCACGCTCGTGGGTGTGGGAGCCGTGACGATATTGGCGTTTCATGTCTTTGTGAATATCGCCATCACGATCGGTTTGATGCCGGTCACGGGCATTCCCTTGCCTTTTCTCAGTTATGGCGGCACGTTCTATGTCACGACCATGATGTGTGTGGGCGCCATGCTGTCGGTTAATGTGAGGAGGGGGCTGTTCTCCGAGACGGATGGCGCATGATGGCTGGCCAGACATGACGCATGCGCTGACCCAAGCAAGCCCGAGGCGTTCCGCGAACCAGAACCGTCAGGCGGCCCGGCATGGCCATATGGAGGGTTAAGCTGAGCCGGGTTGGCGCTGCCCGGTGGCAGACGCCCCAGGATTTCGCGCACGCCGTGCGCGGCGCCGCGCTGGCGGGAGGCTTGCCGCTGCTGCGGGCCAAGGGGGATCGGGGACCGTGGCTAGTAAAGGCCGGGGCGCCGCCAGCCATGGGGCACGTCAGCAGAGGGGACTACCTGGAGTTGGAACTGGAAGGACCGCTAACCGCCTGTGTGGCGGCTGCCCGGCTCCGGGCGCACTTGCCGCCGGGCATGGAGCTGCTCTGGATGGGGCGTTTGCCGGCGGGCGCTCCCGCCCTTCAACGCGCGGTCCAGTCCATACGATACACCGTGTGGAACACCTCCTGGGATTCGAGCCGCCTAGCCGCCTTCGAAGCCGCCGCCCATTGGCCGTTTTGGCGCGAAAAACAAGACAAGACACAAGAATTTGACCTGAAAACCTATATTTCCCGGCTGGAAGCGGATGGACCTCAACTCCGTTTTGACACCGCCGTGCGCGCCCAGGGCGTTCCCAAACCCCACGAGACCGTCTCCGCCCTGTTTTCCGTGCCGCGCGCCGAGGCCATCCTGCTCCCCGTGGAACGGCTTGGAGTCCGGTTGGACAGGAGTCGCCGGCCCAGCCAGATCTTGGAGTATCTATGACAGAATTAGTAATAAACACGAGCCCGCTTGAGACGCGGATTGCCCTGCTCGAGGATAAACGCCTGACCGAACTCAACGTGGAGCGTCAGGAAAGCCGCAGTGTTGTCGGCAACATCTACAAAGGCCGGGTGGACGCCATTGTGCCGGGCATTCAGGCGGCGTTTGTCGACACCGGCTTTGAGAGGAACGGTTTCCTCTACGTATCGGACATCGCGGGCAGCGAAGGCACCGGCGATTTCGACTTCGTGGAAGGCACCGCCCGGCCGAGGGGCCGCCGGCGCGCGCCCAGCATCGAGAGTATGCTGAACAAGAACCAGAACATCATGGTTCAAGTGGCCAAGGACACCTTGGGGACCAAAGGCGTGCGGTTGACAAACTTCGTGACGCTTCCGGGCCGCTACCTGGTGCTGATGCCCACCGTCAAAAACCTCGGGGTTTCCCGCAAGATTGAAAGCGATAAGGAACGGGACCGTCTCAAGGGCATCCTGAAATCCATCCGGCCGCAAGGCGTGGGCCTCATTATGCGCACCGCCGCCGAAGGCAAGAGCAAAAAGGATTTCGAGAGCGATTTGAAGTACCTCATGAAGGAGTGGTCCAAGGCGAAGAAGCGCATGGAAAGCATGAAGGCGCCTTGCCTCATCCACGAGGACTTGGGGCCGGTGCTTCGGGTAGTGCGCGATTCGTTCACGCAAGACGTTCAAAAAGTCACCGTGGACGCCGATACCGAGTACAGCCGCATACTCAACTTCTTGGACACGTTCGCGCCGAACCTGAAGAAGCGGGTCAAGCTCTATCGGCAAAGGCGGCCCATCTTTGAGAAATACGGCATTGAAGACGAGATCGCCAAGGCTCTTCACCGCAAGGTGTTCCTGAAGAGCGGCGGGCACATATGCATCGACCAGACGGAAGCGCTCATCGCCATCGATGTGAACACCGGCCGCTACACCGGCAAGAAACATCTCGAGGACACCGTTCTCAAGACCAACCTGGACGCGGCGGATGAAATCGCGCGGCAGGTTCGGTTGCGCGACCTCGGCGGCATCATCGTGATCGATTTCATCGACATGCAGTACGAGCGCAACAAACGCGAACTCATCAAGCGTTTGCAGGACGCCCTGAAGCATGATCGCGCCAAGACCACGGTGTCCGAAGTCAACGAACTCGGCATGATCGAGATGACGCGCAAACGGGTCAAGCACAACCTCACCAAGACCTTGTCGCAGACGTGTCCCTATTGCGAGGGCGGCGGCATGGTGCGCTCGGTGACCACCATCACGCTGGACGTGATGCGGCGGCTGCAAAGCTTGTTCTGCGATTCGAAGGAGAAACGCATCATCCTGCAAGTCCATCCCGACGTGGCCCGGCGGCTGCGCAACGAAGACAAGGAGCTGCTGGAGGATCTGAGCGGCCGTTTTGAACGGGAAATCGCGGTGGAGTCCGTCTCTGATTTTCACATTCACGACACCATGATCCTCAGCGCCCGCACACGCAAGGAAATCCCCGCCGCGGGCGGGAAGAAATAGGCCTCGAAACGGCGGCGCCGGCGCCTTGGGCGATTGTGGCCCGGCATGAGCGGCCCGCCAGAATCCATAGTCACAAGGAGCGCGAACGTCCATGCCCATGCCTGTCACGGTCCGGGATACCGAATTGCCCGGCGTTCAAATCGTGAAAACGGGACTCGCCCGCGATGATCGCGGTTTCTTCTCGGAAACGTATAGCGAACCCATGTACGCCGAAGCCGGCTTCCGCGAACGCTTCGTGCAGGATAACCTGAGCAAGAGCGCGCGGGGCGTGTTGCGCGGTCTCCACTACCAGCTTGATCCCCACGGAATGGGCAAGCTCGTCATGCCCGTGCGCGGCGCCATATTCGACGTGGCGGTTGACCTGCGCCGGGGCTCGCCCACCTTTGGCCAATGGTACGGGCGGACGCTCGAAGCCGAGGGCCAGGAGGCGCTTTGGGTACCTGTGGGATTCGCCCACGGCTTCCTGAGTTTGGCCGATGAGACCCTGGTGTTGTACAAGTGCTCGGGCGTGCATGCGCCCGACGCCGAGCGTTCCCTGCACTACGCCGATCCCCAGGTCAACATTGCATGGCCCGAGGAGCCTCAAATCGTTTCGGAAAAAGACCAAGCCGCGCCCTCCCTGGAGCAGGCGGAGTACAACTTCACGTACGTCGGCTAGGCTAAGAGCAAACGCGTGGCAGTTGCCACTGGAACGAGGTCATTTCACATGTTTCAGCAAACGGGATCCGAATCTTCTCTCTCTCCGGAGCCCGGGGTCTGGAGGGAGTGCCTTGAGTTATGTGACCGGATCGCCTCGAACGAGGCGTATTCGGCCTTGCAAGAGCACGGCATGCTCGCGATCGACGATCCGGATCTGGGCGACCGCATATACTGCAGCGTGCCGCCTCCCTCAGGGGATGCCGCATTTCGCCTTGTCTTCATTACCCAAGGCGGCGATGCATGGCTACGCTTTTTGAGCGCGCTGCACGCGGCCAGTGAGGAGCCGAGTGTGGAGGGGCTGTTCTCGGCCTGCGACGGCGTGGTCGTGCTTTTGAAGGAATGGAAAGATACGCCTGAATTCGTGCGGGAGGAGTACAAAAGGCTGGGGTACACGCGCAAGAAGGGACAGTGGGTCCCCTTGCTATTCAGTGCACGGGTGGGGTGGCGGCCGTCCGGCATCTACCGGGAGGACGTGGATATCCTCAAACGGGGGATCGAGCAATGTCTCTCCGTGGTTCAGAATCCCTGGGGGACGATGGGTGCGTCCCGTGCCCCACACAATTCCCAACCGGCGCTGTTCCGCGTCCGAGCCGCCGAAGAGCGCCCAGATGGCGGCCGCCGCTGGGTGGATCGTTGGGAGCGCGTTCCGGATTGGCTGGACACCGGCCTGACGGAGATTCAAGACGAGGGCGAAGTGGACCGCTTGGCCGGTGAACTGACGCGCCGTGAGGGAACCGTGTGGGAAGCCGAGGCGTTTTATGCTAAAGCCTCCATGCCAGCCCCGCCGTCACACTCCGGCATAGCCCGGCACTTCAAATTCAAGCTGCCCCGTTGTTTTGCGGTGATGGAACG
>PUOI01000547.1 GCA_003552765.1 Candidatus Hydrogenedentota bacterium
AAGAAGCATGGCATGAACTACAACCGGAGCAGCGAACTGCTTCAGCCCTACTACGTGCTTGAGATCCTCAACGAATGCACCGGCGGGGACGCGATCATCACCACCGGCGTCGGGCAGCACCAGATGTGGGCCGCTCAATACCTGGATTTCCGGGAGCCCCGAACCTGGCTTACCTCCGGCAGCATGGGCACCATGGGCTTCGGTTTGCCCGCCGCCGTCGGGGCTCAGCTTGCCCGTCCAGACAAGGTCGTGGTGGATGTGGATGGAGACGGCAGCTTGCGCATGAATCTCGGCGAGCTTGAGGCCCTCACGACCTATGGCATCCCCGTTAAGGTGCTTCTGATCAACAACCTGGGCGACGGCATGGTGCGGCAATGGCAGAACCTGTACTTCGGGGATCGGTTCTCGGGCAGCGACAAGTCGCTTCACAAGAAGGACTTTCTCAAGGCCGCCGAGGCCGACGGGTTCGGATTCGCCAAACGCTTGAAGGACAAGAAGGACGCCAAGAAGCTCATCAAGGCCTTTGTGGAATACGAGGGTCCCGCGCTTCTGGAGGCCCTTATTGATCCCCACGCCCCGGTGTTTCCGATGGTGGGGACTGGCCTGGGGTACAAGGACATGCTCACGGGACAATACATCGTGCCTCGTGAGCAGCAGAAGTTCGCTGAAGAGGCCGAAAGCGAGAAAGATATGACCAAGATCCCCGAGCTGTTCTAACCCGTAGTTCCGGCCTGAAGGTTCGGTGTAAGTTGTTATCACACATGGATTTGGGGTGTCTGGGAAATGCATGGATCATGGGAACAGCCCAGGTAAAAAGCGCTTGACACAGAGTGGTGGGCGAAAGACGCGCCGGAGGCGCGATAGCAAGTAGCGTGGGGCAAGCGGAGCGCAGCCCCACGTAAGAGGCTCCCTACGAATCGGTCCTGAAGGGACCGAAGCGCCCACCGCCCTTTGTTCCGTCCCTTCAGGACGGACATGCGGCGGGGACGTCCACCCTGGGGCTGCGCTTCGCTTGCCCCAGGCTACTTCCTCAAGCGCTTTCAGCGCCTCATACGCTTTCGGGCGAGCTGTGATTACCGTAGCACGAGGCGCCATGCGGGTCAAGCCTGAAATACGCAGTTACATGGGACCATCACGCACATATCGCGTGCATTAAGTCCGTGATACACAGGAGTTTACGGCGAAAAACCGCTTGGAACTACGGTCTAACGAAACAGCCTTGGGTAAGAATGGAATCCCGGGAAACCGGCTCTCATCGGAGAGCGGTCTCCCGGGGTTTTCTTGTGATGCCAGCCCGAGAAGTCTCGTGCCGGCTTGCCGAAAGCTCTGCTGCGCGTCAGCCGTTGTCCGCCATGGCCTCAAGCTTCTCCAGGATGCTGTCCACGATTCGGGGCTCGGAATCCACCTCGACCCGCGACGTGCCCAGCCAGGTCTCGTATCCGCCGAGTTCATGCTGCCGGGGTGGCGGCAGGTAGCCGTATCCGCCGTTGCCAAAGGAGATGGTGAACGCTTGTTCGAAAGGGCTCTTGTCCTTGATTTCGAGACCGGTCTCGGCAAACACCTCAAATGGTATCGCCGCGATGCCCACATCGCCTACGCGTACGGCCTGCACCCAGATGTCTACTTCATCAGGTGATTCATGCATCTGCATGGTCCGGCGGGCGTAGGTTTCCTCCCGGGAATGATCGCCGGGCGCTTCGTCCGGGTCGTCTAGAATAGCCCGCGCCCGTTCGAGCGTGGCCTCGTCCGGCTTGCGCACATCCAGGGTAAGCTCCGACTTGCGCCCATCGAGTTTGGCCCAGTCCTGGAATTCCACGGTCTGGTAGGCCTTGTAGACCGCGCCCGCCGCGATGGAAGCCACTCGGTTGATCTGCTCGTAGGGCTCACGTTGGGGCGAGGGCGCCTGGAAGTTGATGTTGTTGATGTCGCCGCTTGTGCCATTGGACATGATGCCCACGAAGGGCGGATGCCCGGTGTCCGCCTTTAGCAGCCGGCCGATTTCTTGGGCGAACATGCCGAAGTAATCGGCGGAGACATGGTTGCTTGGCACGCCGCCCACGTAATGGAGCGAGTAATTCGCCAACAAGGCGATTGGCCGTCCATCGGCGGATTCGACCGCAAGGAAGGCAATCTCGGGATCGGTGGGGCCGGCGGGTTCGACAAGCGCCTCGTGGTTACGCGGCGGATTCATGCGAACCTGGTCCACCTCGCCAAACGGATTCGTCAAGTCAAAGTCGTCGTCCATGAACCAGCGCCGGTTAAACACTTGGTCCGGCGCTTCTCCGGCGCCCCAGCCGATGCGGGCGGGCTCCAAGTTGTTGATGGCCCGTTGCACGCCGTCCACGATCCGGTCCGCGATGAACTGTTGATACTCGTTAAGATCCGCCGGAGGATCCAAGGTGTTGGAGGGGCGTGCGGAAGGGGCCGAGTGGGTGTGGGTGGACGCCATGACAATGTGCTCGGCGGGGATGCCGGCCTTCCCCGTGAGCCGTTGCCTCGCGTTTTCGAAGACTTCCCGCGCGGCCCCGAGGTTGTCGATGATGACTAGGGCGAGCTGGCTCGACCCATCGTCCAACACCAGGCACCGGGCCCACAGCTCATCGTGGACGTGCTCGGCCCGCGGGCTGCCCCAGCCTCCCACGAGGGTTAGGCCGAGTTCCGGCGTGATGTTGCTTTTGGCCGCGCCCGCTTGGAACACGGGGGCGTCTTCCTCCGCATGGGCGGAAATGCCGCCTAGCGCCAAGGCCGCCGCTAACAGAAGACAAGCGCCGATAGTTGGAGGTGGCATTCGCGAAGTCATGGGACCTCTCCTTTGCTTGATGTTTCGTTTGCTCTCGTAAAGCGGCCATCGGCAATGGCCAGTCTTTAGCACACACCCATAACAACAGGGAAAAAATCTGTCTTCACGCGTCCGCCCGCGCCTCCTGTGCGCATCTGGACGCGCACCTCAAGCACTGTTGCTCATGACCCCATAGTATGCCGCTTCTCCAAGGAAAAATCGAGTGGCTTCACACCGTTTGTTGGCTGTGTCTGTGCCGGCATTCGATTGGCGCG
>PUOI01000358.1 GCA_003552765.1 Candidatus Hydrogenedentota bacterium
AAGTTTGCCGTGTGCGGTCTGGCCGAGGGCCTGTATTACGAGCTGCGGGAGCGGGGTGTGTCGGTGACGTGCATCAACCCCGGCGTGGTGGAAAGCGAGTTCCGCCAGCGGGATCAAACCGGCTCGGTTAATCCGGAACTCGAGGATCCCGCTCCGCCATGGATACGCGTTCCCACGGACAAGGCCGCCCGCGCCATGCTCCGTGCTCTCGCCGCCCGTCGCCCGGAGGCAACCATCACGGGCCACGGCAAGCTTCTCACCGCCGCCGCCCGGCATTTCCCGCGCACATTCCGTGCGTTGACGGCCCTCGCCACCCGCGGTAGGCTGGACCATATTGAGCAGAAGAAACGCCACGAGTAACCGTGCGAATGCCGGTCTGAAAAGGACGCCCCGGGGCGAACCGTACCAGTCCGCCCCGGGGTATTGGAAGATCGGGTCTGTGGCGGTTACTCGCTTCCTTCCCCGAGTTCCACAGGTCCGGGGCCCGTGTTGGTCATGGTGACCGGCTTGATTAACCCCTCGTCATCGTATTCCAGGAGATCAATCGCCGTCTTCCGGTAATCGTCGTAGGGTCCTGGCTCCTGCTTGTCGTTCCAACGGTGGTAGACCAGATACCACTCGCCGGCCGCCGCATTGTGCACGATGGAATGGTGGCCGGGGCCGCGGTGGTTCTCATCGCTGACCGCGAAGGCGCCTTGGTAGTCCCAAGGGCCATGCGGCGTTTCCGAGGTGGCGTAATGGATCTCATAGGACCCATCCCACCAATTGCCGTGGCTGTACGAGATGTAGTAAAGCCCGTCCCGATAATGCACAAAGGCCCCTTCGGTGAAGTTGGGGGGCGTGTCCACGTCTATCTCGCGGGCGAAACTGATCATGTCGTCAGCCAACTCAAAGACGCGCAAGGTGGCCCCAGCGCTTCCACCGGCGTAGAGGTAGGAGTTGCCCGAATAAGGATCGGTGAACACCATGGCATCGATCGCCTCAAACTCGGGGTCGCCTTCGTCGGATAGCAGGGCCTCGCCACTGTCTTCAAATGGTCCCGCGGGCGAATCGGCCACCCCGACTCCGAGGTGCGAGGGTTTCGGGCCGACGGAGTAGTAAAGGTAGTAGTTCCCATCCTTCTCCACGATGCCCGGCGCCCAGGCTTCCTTGTCCTCGGGAATCCACTCGATATCGGCAAAGTCGAGGATCGGGCCGTGCATGTACCAGTTGACGAGATCGCGGGAAGAGTAAGCGAAGAAACGGCGTTCCGCCCCGTTCCGGTAGGTGGGATACACCCATAGCGTATCACCCACCAGCAGCGAGTCGGGATCCGCCCCTTGGAAGACCGGCTTCTCGGGCTCGGTCTCGCTGGGATCAAAACGGATGATACGGCATTCGAAAACGCCGCCCGCTATATGACCGGGAAGGGCTTGGAATCGCACCCTGACGGTTTCCTTGCCACGGGTCAGCTCCGGATGAATCGGATAGAGCTTGTCGACCCAATTCCCCGGATCGGGACTCTCCAGGTGCTGCGTGGCGATGACTTCATCCTCGACGAGGATGTCAAACGCCCGGTTGCCGCTGTCGCTTCCCCAATACGTGACCTGCAACGCCAGGGGCTCCTCGGGATCCACTTCCATGTCGAACGCAAACCAGCCGCCATCGGTGGCGTGCCGCCACGTGCGCCCGGCATGGTCGCCAGCGGTCGTGTTCTCCCCATCGAGGTTGTGATCGCGCTCGGGCTGCATTTCGCCGACCCGCATCACGCTCACCGTTCGGGCTTCGAGTTCGCGGAGACGCTCTTGCTCCGCTTCGTGCTCGGCTCGCCGCTCGTCCCATTCTTCCTCGGTCACCCTGTCCAAGTAGACCGTGTAAAGTTCGTCGCCAATCTCATAGTGAGGCCGGAAATCGAGGCTGACCGTTTCGCTTTCCCCGTTCTCCAACATCCGGCCCGCCTCTTCGGCCTGGAAATGCAGCGGCGCCCCGTCCACCGGCTCAAACGTGTCCAGCAGCGCTTCATTGGAACCAAGCAATAGCGGCAGGTCCTCATTGTCTTCAGACAACACGGCCGACAGCAGGACGGGGCCATAAAAGAACGCGATGCGGTCCGGATCGTCGGGCATGGATTCGACGCGAAAATCCATCGGCGTCTCGATTTCCACGACATCCCCGTCTTCAAAAGTGCGGCTAATCTCGACGTATCCATTCCGTGTCTCGCCGGGATTCCACTCCTCGCCGTTCACCCCCACGCGGAAATCATCGCACCACGCGGGATTCCGAACCAAGAGCCTCAATTCGACGGGTTCCTCGCAGGAAAACTCAAGCCGCGCGCCTTCTTCCTCGGGAAACGCGGTGTCTTGCCGAACCGTCACGCCCTTCTCCGCCCACTCAAGGGTGGAGGGGATGAAGAGATTGACGAAAAGGGAATCGCCGGCGTGGAAGTAGATGTCATCGCCGTATTTCGTGTGGTTTTCCATTCCCGTGCCGCAGCAGCACCACCACGAGTCGGTGGGATCACTAAACCCTTTGCGTGCGGGCATTTCGAGATAGCCCTTGTACTTGACCATCCCCGTCTCTGGATGCTGGCTCGCAAGGATATGGTTCAACAGCGCTCGTTCGTAATAATCCATCAGCTCGCCGCGGGGCTCCCACGAGAAAAGGTGGCCGGTCAGCTTCAGCATGTTGTAGGTATTGCAGGTCTCGGTGGTGTCGCCCAGCCGATTGGCTAGCTCACCCGGCGGCCCAAACATTTCGTACGAGCTGTGCCCCCCGTTGACATAGGAATGGTGGTGGACCACCCGCTCCCAGAAAAACTCCGCAATTGTGTGATACTCCTCCCGGCCCGTCAGTTCGTAAAGCCGGGCGGCGCCATTGATCTTGGGGATCTGCGTGTTGGCGTGCAACCCCGCCAGCTCGTCCTGGCGATCGGCCAAGGGGTCGAGCACGGCGTCGTGATGAAACTTCTCCGCCAACTCCAGATGCATCGGATCGCCGGTGATCGTATAGAGGTCCGCCAAGGAGTGCTTCATGCCGCCGAATTCGCAATGCAGCATCTCCTGCCATTCGTCG
>PUOI01000531.1 GCA_003552765.1 Candidatus Hydrogenedentota bacterium
CGAGGAGGTGGATGGGGCCTTCGTGATGCGATGCCACCTCCAGCGCTTCGGGACCGCTAGATGCCGTCAATACGGTGTACCCGTGATGGATGAGCGTGCGTTCCATGATATTGCGTACGGCGTCCTCGTCTTCCACCACCAGCACCGTCTCGGAGCCGCCGGCCGCTTCGGATGGGGTTTCGGATTCGGCGGCCGGGATGTACTCTTGCTGGGAGGCGGCGGGGAAAAGCATCTTGAAGGATGTCCCCTTGCCGGGTTCGCTGTACACCCAGATGTCTCCGCCGCTTTGTTTCACGATACCATAGACCGTCGCCAAGCCCAACCCCGCGCCCAGACTCTGATCTTTCGTGGTGAAAAACGGCTCAAAGACATTCGCGGCCGTGGCCTTGTCCATCCCCGTCCCAGTGTCGCTTACGGAAAGCATGATATGCCGGCCTGGCGTGACGGTGGGTCGGCGGCGGGCATAGGTTCCGTCCACCTCCGCATTGGCCGTTTGGATAACGAGCCGGCCGCCTCTTGGCATGGCCTCGCGGGCATTCACCGCCAAATTGAGAAGCACTTGCTCCATCTGGGCGATATCCAGCTTGGCGGGCCACAGCCCCTTCGCCAGGTCCAGTTGCAGTTCGATGTCCGCCCCGATGATTCGGGTCAGCATGCGCTCCATGTGGATGACGACTTCATTGAGATGAATGACCCGCCGGGAGAGCACTTGCCGGCGGCTGAAGGCGAGGAGTTGCCGCGTCAGGTTGCCCCCGCGCTTCGCCGCCTTTCGAATCTCTTCAATATCGCTGGCTATGGGGCTGTCTTCCGCCAGGGCGCACCCCACGAGTTCGCTGTAGCCCATGATGACCGCCAACAGGTTGTTGAAGTCGTGGGCCACCCCTCCCGCCAGCCGGCCGATGGAGTCGAGCCGCATACTGCTCCAGAGCTGGCTCTCCAGGCGCCGGCGCTCGGTCACGTCGCGCAGGATGGCCACGAAGTGCATCTCCTCGCCGCTCTTGCCGCACACGGGAGCCACCGACCATTCCGAGAGGAACTCCGTCCGGTCCTTGCGGTAGTTCGTGGTTTCTCCGGAGAACTCACGCCCCTCGAGGAGGTGATCCCGCAACTCCCGGACAACCTGCATGTCCGTCTTCGGTCCGATGAGAAACCGGGGAACCCGCCCCGCTAGTTCTTCACGGGTGTAACCGGTCATCTGAAGAAACGCATTGTTCGCGTAGACAATCCGTGGACCGGGCGCTTCGAGACGCCCTTCGGTGACAATGATGGCTTCCGTGGCGTGCTCGACGGCCGAACGGAGCACCCGGTTGTCTTGCTCGGCCTTCCGGCGTTGGGAGATGTCCAACCCAACCCCCAGAAGGTACGGCTCATCCTCAAGTGTTACCCGGCTCACCACGAAAAGATACGGTACGGTTTCCCCGTTCTTTCTTGTGATGCGCGCCTCCACCTCCGCGTATCCCTCTTCGAAGACCTTGTGAAACGCGTGAACAACCCGTTCCTTGTCCGCATCCGCAACGAGTTCCGTGTAATCCATCGCCCATAACTCACCGTTGCTGTAGCCGGTGACCTCGGCGAAGCGCCGGTTCAAGCGCACATAGTAGCCATCCCGGCTGACCAGAAATACCCATCCCGGCAGGTTGTTCATCATGTGCTCGGTAAGCTGGCGCTCGGCGGCGTAGCGGGCTTCGGCGAGACGCCGGGACACGTGCGCCCCCAGGGTCCGGCTCACATGGTCAAGGAGCTGCTCTTCTTCAGGCAGAAACGCGGGGCATCCCTCGGGGGGAGGCTCCAGCCAGACCGCCTTGACGTGCCCGTGGTCTTCGCCATTGGAGATAACGAACTCTCGGCAATGCGTGGGCTCCTTCTCGACAAACCCCGCCGATTCCGCCGTTTGCTCCCCAAAGCGGATCTGAACCGCCACCTTCTCCGGATATCGCAAACCAAGGGGAAGCGCCTCGGCGATCCGTAGCATCAACTCATCCAGGCTGGATTGGGCATACTCTTCAATCAAGTCCCGGACCGTACGAATCGTGCTGAGTTCCTTGATGCGTTCATTCAAACAGCCAATGAGACACTCTTGCTCTTGGCTGGCGGCGACCTGTTCCGAGACATCCTGGCTCACCCCCACCAGTCCTCGCACCCGGCCCAAGCTGTCTTTCACCGGCGCCTTACGGGTAAGCATCCATCGCGTTTCACCCGTGGCCGAAACAACGGGGTACGTGCGTTCCAGCCGGCCTTCCCCGGCGGCCATCAGCTCGCGTTCCTCGGCCATGAGCTGGGCCGCGAACTGCTCGGGGAAAAAGTCGTAGTCCGTCTTGCCGCTGACCTCGGCCTCGTCCTGCGCGCCGAGGAAACGCGCCACTTCCTGATTGACGGTCATGAAGCGGTGCTGCCTGTCCTTGAAAAAGATAAGTCCGGGCGCATTATCCACGAGGGTTTGGAGATCATTTCGCTCTTCCTGCAGAGCTGTCTCCATTCTCTTGTACTCGGTAATATCCTGGAAAACCCCGCCCATACGCACGGGATCGCCTTCATCGTTGTATGTCACCGTGCCGTAGTCCCGAAACCAGCGTGTGGTCCCATCCGGATGGATCAGGCGAAACTCGACCTTGGAACTCCCTGTCTCCATGGCGTGGTTCAAGGCGGCGCGCACCTGTTCACGGTCTTCCGAATGCACGGCGTGCATGAACGTTTCAAAACCGCAATCCGAGGGAAGCCCGGTAAGCGCTTCATATCGTTCCTGCGGCACGGCGCGTGTCGTGGCGCCTTCCCAGACCCAGCTCACCATACCCGACGCCGACAACGCAAGATCGAGGCGTTCCTTGCTCTCCGCCAGCGCAACTTCCATTTGGCGGCGTTCGATGAAGCATCCCAGTTGCCGCGCCAGCCGACGTAGCGTCCGCAATCCCGCTCCGCCCAGCACGGCGCGCGCACGGCAATAGAACGCCAGCACGCCCACGAACTCGCGCGCCGTCGTGACGGGAAGAAAGACCGCTCCGCGCAGCTCTTCGTGCTCAGCACCAGAGGAAGGACAGTAGCGCGGATCGCC
>PUOI01000065.1 GCA_003552765.1 Candidatus Hydrogenedentota bacterium
AATCGAGTGGCGGGGCTATGTCGGCGTTCTGCTGATGGCATTCCACGCAGTTCCGGTCCAGAACGGGTTGGACCAGGCGTGGGTAGCTGAATGGAGCGGTACCGTCCACCTCGAGCTCAATTTCCGAGGGCGGCCGCTGCAAGGCCGACGGAACCGGGGGCGCGACGCTGGGGGCCGATTGGGGAGACTCATGGCATCCCAGACACGTGTGTTGCTCGCCGGGCATGAACTGGGTCGCGGACCTCATGGAGGTAATCGCCAGCCCCTCTTCATCAAGCGCTTGGAACATCAGAGGCGCTCGGGCCGGGACGGTGAAATGCGCGCTGCCATCCTCTTCGACAGGCACCGTGCCCAGTATCCACCGCGCAAGATTGATGGAATCGTTCCCCTGCGGAATCTGAATACCGGTGTTGTGAGGGACGAAATCGGAGGCGACCGATAACGGAAGCAATCGTTTGATGCGCAATGCGGAGACCTTGACGTCCTCCGGAAAGGGCATCTTGCTGTTGTACACGTCCATCACGCCCACGGTCGCCTCCGCCGGCTCGTCTTCCGCTACCCGGGTTGCGCGATCGGGAAGAACCGGTGGGGTCGGCCGAGGCCGCAACGGGATGGGATGGTGGCTTCCAATATCGGGATCCCGGTAGAGCAGCTCGCGATTTCCGAAACTGTCAAGGAGATAAAGTCCGTAATCGCCTTGCATGCCCCCGCCGGGATCGTACGCGGTCAAATAGAAATCTTCGCTGAGGGGCGTGGCCTGCCCGTAGTGCTGATTACGGGAAGAGGCCTGGCTTTCTGGAAATGGGACTTCCGGAGTTAAGCGCCGGACTGGGGCCATCCGGTCGTCGTCTGGCACGCGTGTGTCGAAGACCACCAGGGACCCAAAGGATTGACCGTGGTGAGGCGCGGCCACGGCGGCGTAGCGGTGCGAACCCGGAATCTTCCGGATGTGAACCTGCATGTCCGCCCGCTCAAAGCGGAAAGAGAAATTGCCATGAACGGAACGCGGATCGGTCCCGTCCGGGCGTATGGTCCAGGGATGATGCGCCACGCAGCCATGACGATCCACGTAGTCCCACCGCGTGAACATGATCGAGCCATCGTGCGCCACGCTCGGATGCCATTCGTTGGTTTCGTGAAAGCTCAGCGTGCGGATGTCGCTTCCGTCAGCGGCCATCTCATGTAACGTGTAGGTTGGACAAACGCGGCCGCACCGCAAATACCCCCCGCGCCGCTCGCTGACAAAGATAATCCGGCCGCTGGGCGTCCATATGGGGTAATGGTCGTTCCACGTACCGTCGGTCAGTTGTTCCAAACCGGTCCCATCCCGGTTGACCTTAAAGATATGGTAGCAGTCCTCCCGATCCCAATATCCTTCGTCGGGGTGATTCGTATGATGCCGGTGCTCGCCCGAACCCGTTCGTTCAACATACGCGAACAGTATCTTCTCCCCGTCGAAGGAAAGGCTTGGCGAGAGAAAGGCGCCGCCGTTCAACGTCTGTCCTTGCAGACGGCCGCGCTCCACCACCGCGCCAGCGAGCAGATCGCGGGCGCGCGGCGCGTCCCCAAACGGGTCTTCCAACACATACAGCCCGCCTCCCGGATGCCCGTAGATCCCGAAGTACTGGTCCACCATGTGTTCGGCATTAGCCCCGCGGGCGCGGTTGCGCTTGATGAACAGTATCTCTTCGAAATCCAGCAATGGGTTGGCGAACGCGATGCGGCGGCGGAGCGACACCAGTTCCCGGAAAAGATCCAGGGCTTGTTGTTCGCCGGCCTCGTCTATTGATTCCAGGCCGGCGATTTCCCGTCCCAGGCGAGCCAAGTCTTCGGCTTCCCGCCGCAGGTCCGGAGCATCCGAAAGGGCGCTCAGGTGATCCAACAGCGCTTGGGTCCGACGGTGCACGATATCCAGGGGGGTCCGGTCTGTTTCGAGAATAAGGGCTTCAGGGCGCAACGTTTCTTCTTCGAGGCGTTCGAGATCCCTGTTTTCCCTCTCGGCAATCTGGGATTGCAGAGTTCGGAATTCCGCCAGCGCCTCAGCCTCGAGATGCTCCCCTGGTGATCCCTGGTCCTCTTCTGGCGACTCCTGAGCTTCCTCTACTGACTGCCGATCCTCCTGGGGTGACTGCTGGCCCTGCTCCGACCCCATGACAATCCCCACCGCGCCGCACAAGGCCACGGTTCCGCACAAGACCAAAACGGTAAACAAAACGCTTTGACTGAACGCATTTCCGGAATATCTCATGACGTGTCCCGCCAGATTCGTCTCACTCTGTTGACGTTTGTTTGCGTGCCTAATTCTGTTCGCGTATGAACTCCCGGATGGTTTCCCGTTCAATGGCCTCCATGGCGCGCCGCTTTTCCAGGAAATGGTTGTACTTGTCCATTTCCTCATCGGACCACGCATTCGCCTCGGTGTAATCTCCCGCGTAAGGCACGGCCAAATCGATCCAGGCCGCCAGCTTATCCATTTCTTCTTGGGATAGCTCGACATCGTGATGGCCGTCTTGCAGCATCTCCATCATGGGCGACTTGGCCGACCCCGCATCATAGGGAGGGAGCATGGGCGGAACCGACTGAGGGTTGATCCAGTTCACAATAGAACCATTGGGATCGGCGGTATAGGCGTTGTCCTGCTCCGCGTTGAGCAAGTTAATGTACGACTTGCTCCAGTCCCGTTTGGCTACTTCGTCCCGAACCGGCGTACCCAGCAACGAGAACGGCGGTTGGAGTTCGCCTTCCCCCGTCGAGCCATCGTGGCAGCTTATGCAATTGTTATCCAGTATGGGTTGAATCTCTTCCCGGTAACTGAAGCCGCGTGGGGGGCCATAAAAGGAGTCCAGTGGTTGTACTCCAGCTTCCATCGCCCGGCTGGTGGGCGTTGGGGCGTGGGTCGGCGGAGCGTCATGCTTACTCTCGCTGTGACAGCCGATGCAGGAAAGCCGCTCGCCGGGCTGAAGGGTGGACCAGCTGCGCATGGATTGAACCGCCTGTCCATGCTCATCGATGGCTTGGAAATACAGCGGCGTGCGAGCGGGCGCTTCAA
>PUOI01000255.1 GCA_003552765.1 Candidatus Hydrogenedentota bacterium
GAGCTGGGATATGCGCTCATTCCCCTGGCCGACACCCGTCAGGGCGGGGACTTGCTCAGCCGGGTGCAGGTGTTGCGCCAGCAAGTCGCCGCGCGCATGGGCTTCATTGTCCCGGTGGTGCGCATCGTCGACAACATGCGGCTGCGGCCGAACGAGTACCGGATCAAGCTCCGGGAAAACGAAGTCGCGCGATACGATCTGCTCGCCGATCATTTCCTCGCCATGAATCCGGGCTTGGTTGAGGAGGAGATCGAGGGGATCCCCACGGAGGAGCCCGCCTTTGGCCTCCGCGCGCTATGGGTGTCCAAGGCCAACCGCGATCGCGCCGAGCGCATGGGGTACACCATTGTGGAGCCGTCGGCGGTCCTAGCAACTCATCTCACCGAAATCATCACGGCGTATGCGCCCGAACTGCTTTCGCGGCAGGACGTGCAGAACCTTATCGACAATTTGAAGGAACGTTCGCCGTCGGTCGTGGACGAATTGATCCCCGCCATCCTGAGTTTGGGCGAGGTTCAAAAGGTGCTTCAGAATCTCCTGCGCGAGCGGGTTTCCATACGCAACTTGGAGACCATCCTCGAGGTTCTGGCCGACTTTGCTCCAAGAACCAAGGACACCGAGGTTTTGACAGAATATGTGCGCCACGGACTGGCGCGCCAGATCAGCGCCGATTATGTGGACGAGGAGTACGCGCTGCGGGTGGTTACGTTATCGCCTGAAGTGGAACGCGAGATTCTTGAGGCGGTCCGGCAGGGCGAGACCAGCGATTACCTCCCCGTGGAGCCCGCCCGGGCCGACGCCATCGCCAAGGCGGCCACGGAAGCCGTGCAACCCCTGGTCGCGGCGGGCTATGATCCCGTCCTGCTGACGCCAGCCCAAATCCGCCGGTTCGTCAAACGGATGGTGGAACGCGCCGCGCCGCGGATCGTGGTGCTGTCGTTCAACGAAATCGACCCCGCAGTGCGCCTCGAAAGTGGAGGACAGGTAAATGCCTAAGGGAAACGAACCACTCCACACCTTCCGCGCGGCCTCCCTTGACGCCGCCTATCGCGCCATGAAGCAAGCCCTGGGAGCGGATGCCGTCGTTGTTCGCACGGCGGAGGTCCCCTGCAAGGGCGTTGGGGGGTGGCTCGGCTGGAAAGAGTTCGAGGTCACGGCGCGAGCCCCGCTTCCCGCGCGCGAAGAGAAACCCCGCCCGCGTTCCCAAGCCGAACAGCGCTATCAGCAGAACTCCAAGATCGGTTCCGAAGAGACCGTGAGCGAGACGGTGGAGTACTTCCGGCAACTTGTAAGCGACGCGCAGCACCGCCTAGCCACAAGCGAGGAGAAGGGCGCGGCCCAGCCCACGGCTTCCGCGCCCCGCCCCCAAACGCCGCGCTCCAGCGGCAGCGAGGCCCCCGCCCCTGTCATCCCGTTCCGAAAACCTGCTTCCAAGCAATCGGATACGGACACGCTTGAGAAAGAGCTACAGGAAATGCGGGACATGTTGCAGGTGCTATTGACGGAATCCCGCGCGAGCACCTTGCCGCCGGAGTTGTCCCGCGCCTACCAGGTGCTGTTGGAGCAGGGCGTGACGCGCAAGGTCGCCGCAAGCGTGGTCGGCGCGCTCACCAAGAACCTTGACGAACAGAGCTGGCGGGATGAGCGCATTCTCCGCGAGCGCCTGAAGGTGGAGATACGCAAGCGCACCCTGGTGACGGGCGGACTCTCCATCACGGCGGGCAAACGCCGCGTCGCCGCGCTCGTGGGGGCGACGGGAGTCGGGAAGACGACCAACCTGGCCAAGCTCGCCGCATTGTTCGCCGTGCGCGATCGCGGCCGCGTGGCCCTGGTGACGACGGACACCTACCGTTTCGCCGCGCCCGAGCAACTTCGCGTTTACGCGAATATCATAGGCGTGCCGCTCAAAGTGGTCAACGACGGGGGCGAACTCATCGACGCCATGCAGGCGTTTCGCGACTATGACCTCGTCCTTATTGACACAGCGGGCGGCAGTCAGTTTAATGTACAGCAGATTCAAGAGCAGCGCGAACTCCTGCATGCCGCCGCCGCTGACGAGGTGCATCTGGTGATGAGCGCCAACACGCATATTGATGAGCTGCACAGCGTGGTGGCGAATCTGAGAAGCCTGAATCCGGCGGCGCTGATGTTCACCAAACTTGACGAGACCAGGTCCTTTGGGCCAATGTTTAGTCTCAGCCAAGAAGTGCAACTGCCGGTATCTTATTTGAGTTCGGGCCAAAACGTGCCCGATGACATTCTATTGGCGCAACCCGCCACCATGGCGAATCTCGTAATGGAAGGTAAAGATGACCGTGGGCGACCAAGCACAGCATTTGCGTGAGTATGTCCGCCGCCACCATCAGCGCGCGCGCGTGCTCGCCGTGACCAGCGGCAAAGGGGGCGTGGGCAAGACGGGGATAAGCGTAAACCTGGCGATCGCGCTGGCTGCGCGGGGGCAGCGGGTGGTGGTGCTCGACGCCGATCTCGGCCTTGCCAACGTCGAGGTGTTACTAGGCCTGAATTCGCTCTACAACCTGCAACACGTTGTGGAGGGTGGGAAGGAGCTGGTCGATATCCTGGTCGAAGGACCAGGCGGCATCAAAGTGATTCCCGGCAGTTCGGGGTTCGCCAAGATCGCCGACCTCGGTTCCGAAGAGCGCGCCAATCTGTTGGGCGGCCTACGGCAACTGCAGGAAATAACGGATTTCATAATCATTGACACCATGGCGGGGCTAGGCCAGAACGCCATCTCCTTCGCCAGCGCGGCGGACGAGGTCCTGGTGGTGTCCACGCCCGAGCCATCCTCGATCGTGGACGCCTATGCCGTCATAAAGACCCTCTACCAGAAGCGGGAAGACGCGGTGACGAGTCTGGTGGTCAACATGGCGGCGAACAAGGAACAGGCCTTGGCGGTATCCAAGAAGCTGACGGCGGTTACCCAGAAATACCTCGGACGCAATCTGTCTTACCACGGGTATGTGCCTCGCGACCCCCATGTCATGCAGGCTGTGATGCAGACCTATCCCTTCGTGTTGCGGTATC
>PUOI01000318.1 GCA_003552765.1 Candidatus Hydrogenedentota bacterium
GCGTCCCATCAGCGAGCAGCTCCGGGAGGAGGAGTCCCTCAATCGCCTTAATCGCGTCATCGACAACAAGTTCGGCTGGCTCGACAACACCCGTATCATGGACAACGGCCCCGAGCATTGGGACCTCCACATCGCAACCGAGGCGGCGGTCTACGCGAGCCCGCTATCGCACGCGGTCCACGTGCAAGTCCGCGAGTCAGCGTTCACCCTTGCTGGCTGGTTGGACCATGAGCCGCACGCTGGCTACGAACAGCCGCAACGGGTGGGACCGGTGCGGCTATGGGGCGTGCTCGGCGATGGAGACGTCGTGGCAATGGATGCCGCGGATCATGCCGATGGCGTCGTATACGATCGCGAACGCGATGGCGATTTGCAGGAGAACTGGGTTCTGCTTGTGCCGGACCTCGCGCGCGGCGGCGGATTGCCTGTGCAGATGATCTTCATGGAGCATCCCCAGCAGGTTCAGTTCGACATCACCGAAGGCGACACCGGCGCGGTTACGGCCAGGTTTGCCGAGGAGGGCGCAGGGCTGTTTTTGGTGCGTCCCCTGCAAGAATGGCGCGGCATGCTGGAGCAAGCACGGCGCATGGCGCAAGCCGGCCCATTGCAGGAGGAGTCCATAGCGCGCTACCGCCAGGTCTGTGAACTCTGGTCCCGGGCCGTGCTGCGGTATCCCACAGACTTCTCCGAAGCGTACGTTCGCGATCCCGAGGATCCCTGGGCGCTGCATGTTGCGAATGTCTACGACTATGCCGAGTTCTCCGATGCATGGGAGACGGAGCCGCTCAAGCTCGCCCCGCTTCCTCCGCTGGCGACGCTCGGCTTGCTGCGGGATTACGAAGGCCTGGAAGTGCTTAGTGACGACGTGGAGCACTTGGGATCGCGCGGCAACTACGGCCATCATCTCGCCGCCATGGACACAGACACCGTGCGTTATCGCGTGTCGATGGACCCCTTCAAGCGCTTCGGCGGCTTTACCGCCTTTGCCTTTGGCGACGGCGACATTGGCGGTCCCGGCAGTCAGACCGAAGTCGAGCTGCTGGCAAAAACCGGCGTCAACAGCTATCGCCCCCAGCATAACGCGCGCGATGACCGCGCTCGCCGCACCGCGGACTGGACCTGGGAGGCGGGGATGCAGCACATGTTTAACACCGACGAGAAATGGATTGTGGACATCGTGGACCATTTTGCCAGCCTTGCCCGGCAATACGCGGATTACCCGCCCAACGCCATCGCCTTCGACATCCTTAACGAGCCCGAGACGCGTGCTCCCGCCGAATACAACACGCTCGTGCGCAAGGTGACCGAAGCCATCCGGCGAGAGAACGGCCGTCACCTGATCTACGTGGAGACCATCCCGCCATGGGGGCCGGAAGCCCAACCCTTCCCCAAGGCGGCCTTCGAGTCGCTGGAGCCCACGGGCGACGATCGCACCATCTACAGCTTCCACGATTACGAGTACCGCCTCGGACGAATCGAGGGGCTCGGCGAGGCCGGCGAAGCGGAGGGAGAAGCGCGGTGGCCCAATGAGCAGGCCAGCATACGCGATGTGATCGATCGCTGGCTTCCCGCCTTCGAGTACGCCGTGCGGAACGAGGCCGCCATCCATCTCGGCGAATTCGGCGCGCACGAGCAAGTCGAGCACCAGGACATTTTCGAAAACCCTTCCGCATACACGATGACGCGCGATCATCTCGCCATCTTCGAGCATGGAGGCTGGCATTGGAACTACTATTCCAATCGTTCCAGCACCCGCGTGCGCGCTGATGGAAGCTTCGAGGAAAGCTACGTGCAAAATGCCCACCGCGACTATTTCGCGCTGGGAACGTTCAACCGTAACCGGCCCGAACAGTGGTGGGAGCACCGTTGAATGCGCCGCGAATAGCAGCGCTTGTCAAAAGGAGAACAGGCCATGCGCGCAATCTTAGCGGCGCTTACCATTTGTGTGGGAATCTGCTGGGCGGCGCCGCCGGTCCACGCCGGCGGGAACGAGTGGCCCATGCTTCATCGCGACGCGCAACGCTCTGGCTATTCAGACCAGGTGGTGGAGGGGCCGTACGAACGAAAGTGGTTCCGGGACTTTCACGATGAGCTGATTTCCACGCGGGTTCAGGCGATCGCCGCCGCCGGCCGGGTGTATGTCCCGACGCTGGCCGGCAATCTGTACGCGCTCGATATCGAGGACGGCTGCACCGTATGGCGAACCCAAATGGACGGCCCCCTCGGCGCGTCGCCGAGCTATGCCGATGGACGCATCTACCAGGGCAGCGATGACGGCGGTCTGTACTGCCTTGACGCCGGCACTGGCGAGGTGATCTGGCGGTTCGAGGCGCAAGGCGGCATCTTTGTGAGCCCGCTGGTGGATGACAAGCGGGTGTACGCGGGGGACAGAGCGGGCGTTTTTCACGCCGTCGACCGCGATTCGGGCGAGCAGGTCTGGTCACACACGGCCGGCGCGATGATCATGACCTCCGCATCGATGGACGAGTCCGGTGACCGCATTGTCTTCGCGTCCGAGGACATGCATGTCTACTGCATGAGCCCAACGGGTGAGCTGTTGTGGCGTAGCGGGCAACTCGGAGGCCAGAGCCTACGGGATCAGGCGCCAACGATTTGGGATGACCGCGTCATCGTGCGGACCAATCCGATGGCTCCGTTTCACACGGCGTTTGGCATGCATCACGAAGCGTACCGGGAAATCCACGGGGACGTCGACGAGGAAGACATCCTCTCCGATCAGTGGAGCTTCAGTATCCGGTGGTCCCCCGAGCGTCAGCGCGCCGAGCGGGAAGCCATCCTCGATTACCTCTCCGGCCATCGCCACGAACAGACCACCTACGTTCTGAGGCTCTGTGACGGCGCGGAGCCCTGGGTGGCGCCCTCGCCGTATACCGCGGCGGGGCTGCACAATCCCCCGGCCAGCCCCACATTCAATCCCCACACGGGCAAACTCTATTTCTGGGGCGGCAGCGCGCTTGAGGCCGTCACGGCGGGCGTGCCCGGCGGGGGACAAGTTGTCTACCGGATAGAGCCCGGCGCCCATGA
>PUOI01000486.1 GCA_003552765.1 Candidatus Hydrogenedentota bacterium
CGGTGGACCATTTTGTCACGACGTACCGTAACACCTTTGGGCCAACGGTCGCGGCTCTGGAGGCGCTCGACGCCGCGGGCAAGGAAGCGCTCGCCCAAGATCTGGCCGAGACCGCGAACCGCTACAACATTGGCGCCTCGACCATGGTGGCGTCCATGGACTACATTGAGGCCGTGATGACAAAACGCTAAGCGCGTCACGGTTCACACCGAAAGGCAAGACAAGGGCCTGCTTGCCTGGGAGGCGGCAATGGAACAATACGACGTCGCCATCGTTGGCGCAAGCATCGCGGGTTCGACAGCCGCGATCCTCATGGGCCGGGCCGGCCTGCGCGTGGCGCTGATTGAGCGCCGAACGAAGCCGGACGCCTACAAAGTCCTATGCACCCACTACATCCAGTCGAGCGCCACGCCTACCATACGGCGCCTTGGCCTTGCCGAACACATCGAGGCGGAGGGGGCGATCCAAAACGAACCCGAAATGTGGTGCCGATGGGGTTGGATACTGCCGCCCGGCGATCGCCCCCATGGCTATAACGTCCGGCGCCAGACGCTGGACCCAATACTGCGGAATCTCGCCGCGCAAACGCCCGGCGTCGAGTTGCGCCCCGGTGAACGGGTGACGGAACTCATCGAGTCCGATGGAGCCATCGCTGGTGTCGTCGCCAAGAGTCCCGCGGGGAATGAGCGCTCGATTGAAACTAGGCTCGTGGTAGGCGCGGACGGCCGCCGTTCCACCGTGGCCCGCCTCGCGGGAGTCCGGGAGAAAACCGCCCCCAACGATCGCGCCGCGTACTTCGCCCATTACACCGGCGTTTCCTCCGCATCCGGCACGCGGTCCCAGATATGGCTGCTGGAACCCGACGTGGCCTTCATGCACCCCAACGACGGCGGCATCACCCTCTTGGCGGCCATGCCGGCCCAGGCCAGTCTCGCGGCGTTCAAGGAGGATTCCGAGGCCGCACTCCTGAACCAGTTTGACGGCCTTCCCCGCGGGCCGGATATGACCCATGCGCAACGCGTCACCAGCGTGATCGGAACCGTGGACTACCCAATCATCGAGCGGCCGGCGATTCCGAGATCTGGGCTGGCCTTGGCGGGCGACGCGAAGCTCTCCACCGATCCCCTTTGGGGCGTTGGGTGCGGCTGGGCCTTCCAAATGGGCGAGTGGCTGGCGGACGCCGTCGTTCCAGCCCTTTCCGGCCATGGTGATCTCAGCGCCGGTCTCCGCCGTTACTCCCGGTGCTGCCGGGCGATCAGGGGACACCAAGCCCTCATCGCGGGTTTCGCCCGCGCGCGGCCCTACAACTTGTTCGAACGCCTGACATTCTCCGCCGCCGCCCGGGACGAAGCGTTCGCCGCGCACCTCGATGCCTTCGGGAGCCGCCGCATCCCCGTGCGCCAATTCTTGTCCCCCGTGGCCCTTACCCACGCCGCGTGGGTGAATCTGCGCCACATGCTTGGGAATGGCCGCTCCGCAAACAAAAGGCCATAAGAACCGAAGCCCCGGAATCACAAGGAGATTGACCCATGACCAACGAACGCATTCATCGAGCTATGTCCCGCGACGGTACGGAAATCGCCGGGCGCGTGTATGGGCAGGGGCCGCCCCTGGTCCTCGTTCACGGAGCCATGGATGACGCGGCGCACTTCAACAACGCAGTCGGCCGAATGCGAGACTTAGCCGAAGCTCATAAGCCGGCCGAGGCCGCGAACCGCTACAACATTGCCGCCCATCGTAGACGCACATTATCGCGGCTGCACCGCCCAGCGCGTGGCGCTTTATGGAACACCAGTGGCCTTTCCGCGAACGTGTTGCCTTCCAGTCTGATGGCCTGGTGACTGCACGGTATTCGAGCCGACGCCAAAAATAAATCTGAAACAGGAATGCCTCCTCTCAAATATGTGTTTTATCCCGATAGGAAGCGTTAGGGTCCTCTTTGACGACGCCTTCGCCCAGGCTGATGTTACGCCCGTAGCCTCCTGATTATGTCATCCCGAGGCGAGACAGGGTACCCCGAGACTTGCTGTGACAAAGTATGGGGGAGGTCGGGGCATACCGGTCCGGCTCGCTGGATGTGCTCAATATAGATGGCGGTTAAACCTGTTGTCGGCCGATGGCGCTGAGCGGGGACAGACGTCCCGGCTACATTCCACTGGTACAGCCAGTGGAGGACCCCACATTGGAGAAAAATGATGAAGACTGCCACGTATTTCCAATTGATTCCAGCGCTTGTAGTTGTGATGGGGATTGGGCTCGTGCTGAGCGCCGAAAGCGCCGCCCAACGGCCCGACCGTGAGCCACCCCGCCCCGAGCGGGACGATCCGTGTCCGAGCGAGCGATGGGGCAAGCAGATCGAGGCGCGGAATGACCAACACGATCGCGCGATTGTGCGTCTCATGGTGGGCGCGGCGCGCGAGGCGGGGTACGAGATTGACCCGATGTCGATGACCTCGGGCCAGAACGACCGGTTCGCCGTCCATATCGCGGTCATCCCGGATAACGGCGAGGTGGCCCGCGAAAACGAAAGCGGTCCAAGGCCTGTGCTTTTCGTGCATCTGGACTTTCGGGATGTGGCGGACCCGCCTCCAGGCGCGCCTCCGGGCGGCTTCTATGTCGCCATACTCGAAGAAAATGTGGACATGTTCCTGGTCAGTTGCGATGGCGACACCGTGGTCCGGGGCGAGTATGTCATGTGGCGAGAGCGGCCCGGAACTCTGGCGTTGACTGGGTGTTTGGGTTGGCTCGAAGTTGGGCCTAACGGCTTCTGTGCGGGAACCTTCTGCTGTTTCGGCGGAACCGGTGGGACCTGCATCGGCCATGCGGTCTGTATCGTCTTCTAGGACAGGTCCAAGTTAAGCGGAACCGGCATGGTCAGTCTTTCGGACCATGCCGGCTCCATGGAAAAGGAGGACAAGAGATGAGCGGCGGACAGATTCATCGAGCTACGTCCCCCGACGGTACGGAAATCGCCGGCCATGTATATGGGCAGGGGCCGCCCCTGGTTCTCGTTCACGGAGCCCTGGCGGATGGGGATACGTCC
>PUOI01000448.1 GCA_003552765.1 Candidatus Hydrogenedentota bacterium
AACAACATCCCCTTTGTCATCGCATTCTCTGATAGGCGAGGAGGGTGACCCGTAAAGGCCCAGGGATGTTGTTCCCTTGTTCGGGCGATGTCAACTCAACGTATGCCGCCGCCCTGCCCAAAAGCGGCCGGGCCGATCGCTCAGGTTACGGCGCCGATAACGGCTTCGAAGTTCTCCGCCACACGGGCCCAGTTCACCACGTTCCACCAGTTCTCGACATACTCGCCGCGCCGGTTCTGGTAGTTGAGGTAGTAGGCGTGCTCCCAAACATCGACGCCTAGGATCGGAAGACTGTTCCAGGGAGACAGCTTATGCTGATTCTCGGCCTGCAAAACAAGGAGGCGCTGATCGTCGAACCGGACGTGCAGCAACGCCCAGCCGCCGCCTTCCACCGCGCCGGCAGCCGCCGAGAAGTGGTTCCTGAAATGCTCGAAGCTTCCGAAATCTTCCTCGATCTTCTCGGCAAGCGCGCCCGTGGGTTCGCCGCCGCCGCCATTGTCCGGCGCGGCCATGACTTCCCAGAACATGCTGTGCAGCCAGTGTCCGCCGCCATGGAACGCCGCTTGGCGGGACCAATGCTGAACGAGGCTGAAATCGTCTTCCGCCCGCGCCGCGGCCAAGGCCTCCTCCGCATTGTTGAGGCCGTTGACATACGCCTGATGGTGCATGGTGTGATGCAGTTCCATGGTCTGCGCATCGATGTAAGGCTCCAACGCATCGTAGTCGTACGGCAAGGGCGGCAGCTCATGCTGCGTCCGTTCCCCCGCGTGCTCGGCGGCGGCCACTGTGCTGGTTTGAACCAAAGGCGCGCCTACGAAAGCGCTTGCCGCTGCGATTCCGCCTGTCGTTTTCAGAAAGTCCCGGCGTGAGTTTTCCATTGGTCTTACCCTCCTTAAAGTGTGTGGGGTTATCGACGATTATCCGCCGTTACCAAGATTCCCCTCAAGCATGGCGGATAGTGAGCGAATATGCAACTGTGGGGAACAAACATCCAATGGCCCGAAAGCATTCCCAAGCACAGTTGAGAACGGCCTGGGCATGGCCGTCCTTGCCATACCAAAACCCGCGGCGCTTAACCAAAGCCCCCCATGTACTGGACGTAGATGGCAAGCAGCGACCCCACATAGTCCGGCTCGTCCTCGGGCAGAGAAGACTTGATCGGGAATTCCGACTGATAGCGCACCCACCTGGCGCCGCCATCGGCATAAAGCACGTTGCTGCCCCCGGGGATGTGATTGAACTGAAGGACGCCCGCCTCGCCGCCCCCCTCCTGCGTGTGTATGTTGTCGCCGGTTCCCCAGGCATCCCACATGACGGGCAGTTCGCTTTGCGCCTTGGCTTGAGCGGCGGGGTTGTTGATGTCGGTGATGAAGAACCGTTCGATGCCCTCCCGCAGCCGGTAATAGCGCGTCGGCAAGCTCTCGCCGTCACGGTCATACCACTCGCCGTTCGGACCGAAGGTCTCCTCCATCTTGTCGAGTTGGATGTCATCATCGATATCGGCGAGACGCATTACCGCGGGCCATTCCGGGGGACAGCCCGCCTCGCGCAGAGCGGCTTCATCATGGACTTCGTCTACGTCCCACTCAAACCCGCTCGTCACAAAACCGGTGTGAAGAAGCTGGCCGCTGCTTTGGAGGGCCCAAGCGGTGTACACGTAGGAAATGGGGTGGGATAGCAGGGTCCAGCGGCATGCCCGCGAGATGGGATCGCCTCCATCCAAGGTCTCCAGCGCCTTGGCGGGATCATCCGGCATGGTGAACGCGCCTTCGCGATGAGCCATGAATTCGCCGGTCGGCACAAACCGCGCGTCCGACGGACAAATCATGAGGCTGGGCTCGGTCCAGTAATCGGGATAGAGGTCCTCGGCGGCGAACCCTTGGAGCCAGCCTTCGCCGCCTACACGGTAACGTGCGGGGGCAGGAAAGCGGTTGTGGGGCTCTTCATCGGCGTACATGCGGAAGATGAGTCCGAATTGGCGAAGGTTGCCCATGCAGGCGGCCCGCCGTGCGGCTTCGCGGACGCGTCCCAAGGCGGGGAGCAGTATCGCGGCAAGGATAGCGATAATGGCTATAACGACAAGCAGTTCAATGAGCGTAAAACCTTTCCGGCCCATGGCGAACCATCCTTGTTCCGGCGCCGGAAACCTTCGAGCAAAATCGCTTGGGCTGCCCTTTTCGGGAAGGCCCCGGCGCGATTACGCGCGCTTCCTGTGTCTGTTCATTTCTCCTTCCTCATGTATGTGATCCTATCTCCGCGCTAAAGGATGCACATTTCGCTTTCATGGCCGCCTGCCTGGATCAGAGGATCCCCCTTCGTTCCCTCTGACCCGGCAGGCGGCGCTTTCTGAATCACTATGCCCTATTCGGACGCTAGCCTTACTCCGACAGCGACCAATCGCCGCGAGGCTTGAACTTCAGGTACTCGGCCGCCTCATCGTCGTCGATGATTTGCTCGCGGGCGGGATCCCATTCAATCTTGCGGCCCGTGAACATGGAGGCGTACGCCAGCCAGCCCGGCGTGCACGCGCGGTGGGATATGCCGGGCGGACAGATCGTGGGCTGACGGCTCTTCACGCAGTCGATGAAGTTCCGCCGGTGATTGTTGGAGCGATAGACCTGGATGGGACCGGCATCGAAATCGTCCGACGTCCACTCGTCCTCGGAAGCTTCAAACTGGCCCCGGTTGACATGAACCCATCCGTCCGAGCCTTCAAACCGCGCGCCCATGGGATTGCCGTCGGATATATTCACGGTCACGCCATTGGGATACAGGCAATCGACGTTATAGTGGATGGCCGCATTGTATGCGCTGTCCTCGGGCGGAAATTCGCCAGTGGCCTCAACCTCGAGCGGCCCGGAACTGTCCATGTCCATGCCCCAATGCGCGATGTCATGGTGATGGTTAATCCAGTCCATCAGTTGGCCGCCGCCAAAATTGAGGTGCCACCGCCAATCCCAATGGAAGCGTTGCGGGTCGAACGGGATCTTCTCGGCCGGTCCGCAATAGAAATCGTAATCGACGTGATCCGGCGGATCCTC
>PUOI01000191.1 GCA_003552765.1 Candidatus Hydrogenedentota bacterium
ACTCATCTTTGAGCTCTCGCACTGAAGCCCTCGCAAGTTCGCCACAGGTTCTTATGCCCATATTTTCAAGCCTGCTTTCTATACGGGAGCCTATACCTGTAACTTCACCTACAGGCAGATTTTCAAGCATATCTCCGGCATCATGATGATTTTCAACAACCACTAACCCGTCGGGCTTCTGCATATCACTTACTATCTTCGCAATCAGCTTATTCGGAGCAATCCCCACTGAAGCTGTAATGCCGTATGTCCGCCTTATCCTGTCTTTTATTTCCACCGCCATATCGGATGCACTGCCATACAGGTGTGAGGTGCCGCTTACGTCCAGAAAAACTTCGTCTACTGAATAGACTTCAACCAGAGGTGTGTATTTTTTGTAAACTTCTACAAGTCTGGTACATGTGTCCACATACCGCTGATTACGACCCGGTATAAAAATAATTGAAGGACATTGCCGCTTTGCCTCTACAACAGTCATGCCGGTCTTAACGCCCCACTCTCTGGCTTCGTAAGACGGGCATGTTATCACTTTCCGTTTGCCCGAACCCGTAACAGCTATGGGCTGATCTCTCAGTTTTGGATTTACCTGCTGCTCAACAGAGGCAAAAAAAGCGTCCATATCTATGTGCATTATTATCCTTTTCAACTTACCCCTCCGCTTCCACCTGAAAAGCTGCCATACACAGGAGTGAGTATTATACCTCAATTCATATAAGTCCGCCCCGTCAGTGACAGAAAAGTGATATATCACCACACGCCCCAACCGGCTTTGCCATCTGTAAGTTATAGCGCTTATGCGGTGCTGCCGGCCCTGCCATTCGAACCATTTGGGCTTAATCTTTTGCTCGTCACCAAAAACAGCGCCGACTTTGACTTGCTCGTTGATAAGGTTTTGTAATGCTTCAGACGGAATTGGAGTGCGCCGTGGGAAAGGCGCGAAGCTTCAGTGGGAGAGCGAAGTCCCACCCGGCAAATGTTGCTTCAGCCGGTAGCAATCGAAGCAGTCACGGAGGCGACAAAGTGACTGAAGCCTTCGATGTAAAAGGGTTGCAATGGCAACTCAGCAAGCACGCAGGCCCAACGTGAGTGAATGCCGAGCAGGCCTCGAAAAGTCTAATGCGGAGGTCGACCCACCTCCAATATGGGGAAGACTGCTATTGCCGGGCAAAGGCGTAAAAGCAACGTGTCCGGCGGCTCCGCCGGGGTAGTTGGCAAGGGCATGCATGCACAGGAGCTTTGACGCAACACGGGAGACCTTCTGCGGTGGAGGCAAATGCTAAAACCGGATGCCCGTGAGGGACAGGCCGGGCCGTGGAAGGAGTCGGAGAGGCCCATAGTACCGCTGAAGCCGGGTAATTCCGGTGAAGGAAAGGGGCCTTGGTTCAAGTTCAACGCAGGAAGTGGCGAGAGCCGGGAGATTGGTATGAGCCTAAGAACTCCGAGAAAGGTTCGGAAGCTACAGGTAGCGTTGCACGCAAAAGCTAAGGAATCTCACAATTTCCGTTTCTATAGTCTATATGATAAGATATATCGTGAGGACATACTGGAGTTTGCCTATCGGCGGTGCAAAGCCAACGGCGGTGCGCCCGGGGTGGACGGTCAGGATTTCAACGATATTGAATCGTATGGCAGAGAACGGTGGCTGTGTGAACTGGCGAAGGAACTGAGGGAAGGGACATACAACCCTCAGGTGGTAAGGCGGGTATGGATACCGAAACCAAACGGCAAGAAGCGGCCGCTGGGCATCCCTACCATCCGGGACAGGGTGGTTCAGATGGCTGCGGTCATAATTCTTGAGCCCATATTCGAGGCGGACTTGCAACCGGAGCAATATGCGTACAGGAGGGGCCGAAACGCACATGATGCGATCAGGAAAGTGCACGGCCTGCTCAACAGTGGCCATCGGGAGGTGGTTGATGCGGATTTGAGCGGGTATTTTGACAGTATTCCTCACGCGGACTTGATGAAGTCAATAGCGCGTCGCGTAAGCGACGGCAAGATGCTGCATTTGGTAAAGACGTGGCTTCAGATGCCAGTAGAAGAGACCGACGATGAAGGAAATACAGAGAGGACTACTCGCGCAAAAGACGAAAAGCAAGGGACGCCGCAGGGCGCTCCCATATCACCGCTTCTGGCCAACGTGTATATGCGCCGGTTTATAGTGGCCTGGAAACTGTTTGGACACGGGAAGAGGCTTGATGCTCACATTGTGAATTATGCGGATGATTTCGTGATATGCTGCAAAGGAACTGCCGAGAAGGCGGAAGCAAGTATGCGGCAGATTATGGAAAAACTGAAGCTTACAGTGAACGAACAGAAAACCTCTATATGCTACCTGCCGGAGGAAACCGTAGATTTCCTCGGATATACCATAGGTAGGTGTTACTCACCTAAAAGCGGGAGGTGTTACATCGGGACCAAGCCTTCTCGGAAACGAATCGCCCGAGTATTCGATTCAATCCGGGAGCTCACGGACCCGGCGGGCATAACCGCAAGTGAACAAGAGGTCGTGCAAAAGCTAAATCGACTGTTAAGTGGATGGTCGAATTACTTCTGCGTGGGCCCGGTGAGCAACGCGTACCGAGCCGTGGACGCACATGTGCGAAAGCGGCTACGCCATTGGCTACGCAGGAAATACAAGGTGCGCACAGAAGCAGCCCTACGCTGGCCGGATCAATATCTGGAGAACCGGCTGGGGCTGATCTGTCTTGGGAAGCGCAGGCGAAGCCATCCGTGAGCGCAGATCGTGATTATTTGAACGAAAGCCGGATGCGGGAAATCCGCACGTCCGGTTTGACGAGCGGGATGTGGAAACGGACAGCATGGTCAGGCTATTTAGGCACTCGCAAACGAAAGGGCGAGCCCCGGATAAGCCGGGCCTAAACTCACCGCGCCACATCTCGACTCTACCTTTTGCCCCTCATGTGTTAGTATATAACTTTCACTTTAGAGGAGGCAAGAAAATGGCCAAACGAAGACAGTTTTCAGGACAGCAAAAAGTGCAAATTCTCCGGCGCCACCTGCTGGAGCA
>PUOI01000183.1 GCA_003552765.1 Candidatus Hydrogenedentota bacterium
GCATCCCATTGGAGTTGAGCAGCCACGGAAAACGTTACCAGAAACGCCAACGCCATAGCGCCACACCGTATCATGTTTTGAAACTCCTCAATCCGTACGCGCTTAAAAACACAGCGCCGATCCTTTCCGCACTGTCCATGCGGCCTCATTGGGCGCCCTGCTTAACATGGAGCGCCCCACCATCCAAAGAACGCCTTCGGTATAGCATCCTAAACAAAGGCAGAAGGCGTGTTTATTCTACCAGACACTTGCTCACGATTGATGGGGTCCCCAATCGCCGGATACGGCGGTGTGTGGGGATGTTGTTCCCTGGAGCAGCGATTAGGGAGGTTGAATTGCATGCTTCGATCGAACATACTTGGCTTAGCTGAAAACTGGCATTAGCCCAGTGGCGGTTTGACGGATGAGCATCCGAGATGCCCTTCGGGCATAGGATAGGGTAGCTAGTAGCAAACAACGAAAAGGACGGTAGCGAGATGGGTGGATGGAGCAGTGCGATAGCAAGGGTGTGTGTGTTCAGAGGCTGGGTCTTTGCGCTCGTTGCGATGGGGGCCGCGCCGCTCGCCGTTGGACCGCTTTTCACGCCTGCGTCCAGCAGTGAGCAGGCCGAAACGACGATCGCTCTCGACATGGAAGAAGAATGGCGCCGGCAGTTTGTTGCGCTCGAACACGACCTGGCCCGAAGGGATCATTTCGAGGAGGTGGCGGACCAGACCTTCCGGCGCGATTCGCTCATTCTGCCGGAGGATCGCGATCCGGCCGATGTGGTCCTTCGCCGCACGGCTGCGCTTCTGGACGACCTAAAGAAAACGGAGGCCGCGCCGGAGCTGGAACCCATGGCGGCCGAATGGCGCGAGCTAGAAGCCGCACGGGAAACCATCGACGTTGCCGATACCGAGGAGCGCTACGCGCTGTACACCGAGGCATGCCGCTTGCGGCGCCGGATCGCCTTTAGCAACCCTCTGTTGGATTTTGACGATATCGTGTTCATCAAGCGGCATCGGGCGATATATAACCACATGGTCGATCAGTACGCCGGCATTGCGGCCATGCCCGGTGGTGGGCTGTACGTGCTGGAGGACGCGTTTGGAGCTGAGCCCGAGGTGCGCGATGTGCTCGCCGATTCGGTCGTCGAGCGTGGAAGGCTGGAGGGAGAGCAGCTTTGCGGGGGTCCCAACACGCCGCCCGAGGTGCACTACGACGGATATGGGCGGCGGAGTGGGGAGGATACCGGCGGCTCATTTTTGTCCCCCCACCTAACGTTCGATGGGAAGCAGGTTCTGTTTGCCTATGTTGAAAACGAGGGCGAACAAGAGATTGAACATCACACTGACCACCCCGAGCGCGGCTACTGGCCCAAGGGGCGCAGTTACCATATCTTCCGGGTAAACGTGGATGGGACTGGCCTGGAGCAACTCACCGACGGCAACTGGAACGATTTTGACCCCATACAGATGCCGAGCGGCCGGATCGTGTTCAACAGCGAACGCCGCGGCGGCTACCTCCGGTGTGGGAGGGTGTGCCCGGTATACACGCTGTTCGACATGGCGCCGGACGGCTCCGACATACGTTGCATAAGTTACAACGAGTCGAACGAGTGGCATCCCAGCGTGGCCCACGACGGCACGATCATGTTCACCCGCTGGGATTACGTGGACCGCCACGGGGTGGTGGCGCATCATCCCTGGGTGATAACGCCTGACGGCCGTGATCCGCGCGCCATCCACGGCAACTACTCCCTGCGCCCCCAACGGGCCGACATGCAAGTAGATATCCGCGCCATCCCAGGCTCACACCGCTACGTCTCGACGGCTGCGCCGCACCATGGACAGGCCTTCGGCTCGCTGGTCGTGTTTGATCCCCGCGAACCCGACGACGACGTGATGGCGCCTGTCCGGCGGCTTACGCCGGAAGTGGCGTTTCCAGAAAGCCAAGGCCCGACCAGTTCGCAAACGTTTGGTCAGGCGGCGCCGCTGAGCGAAGACTATTACCTCGTCGTTTATGACGCGGCGATGGAAGTTCGCAATATCGACGGTCCAAGGGGCCGCTATGGGCTTTATCTGCTGGATAGCTTCGGCAACCGCGAGTTGCTGTACCGCGATCCGGAGATCGGCAGTCAGAATCCGCTCCCGCTACGGCCGCGCCCTGTCCCGCCCGTCATTCCGGAACAGTCAGAGCGCGTGCCCGCGGATGAACCAGCCGAAGCCACCGTGGGCGTGATGGACGTCTACGAAAGTCAGGTACCGTGGCCCGAGGATACCAAGATTGATGCGCTGCGCGTGTACCAGATTTTCCCGCTCTCGGTCGCTTCAGCGCGCGTGCCGCACAATACCGGCATCCAGATTCCGCAAGGCGATGATTCGATCAATCTTGCACGGGCGGTACTGGGAACGGTTCCCGTGGAGGAAGACGGGAGCGCCTACTTTACCGTCCCGGCGCGGCGTCCGGTGTACTTCCAGGCTCTTGACCCAGAAGGGCGGGCGATCACTTCGATGCGATCCGCCACGCAATTCATGCCGGGCGAACAGGCTACGTGCGTGGGCTGTCACGAACCCCAGCACAAGACCCCTCAACTGGACAGATTCCCTTTGGCCATGCAGCGGGACCCCTCACCCCTCGAGCCTGATGTGGAGGGCACGAATCCCGTGAGTTATCCACGTCTGGTCCAGCCGGTTCTAGACCGGCATTGCGTGTCGTGCCACCAAGATAATCCTGACGCCGCTCCCCCGCTGGACAGTAGCCTGGCGACACACCCCGGCGGCGGTCACATGGATCGGGAAACGACGTATTACACGTCCTACATCAGTCTGGCCCCCGATTTCGGTTTCTACGATTATGGAGGCACGGATTTCAACGACCCGAAATGGTACAGGACGCCTCCCGGCGAATTCGGCGCGCGGGCCTCACGGTTGTACGAAATGCTGAAGGAGGGCCATCACGAGGTAGAACTCCCCCCAGAAGACATGCACCGCATCATCGTTTGGCTCGACTCCGTTTCGCTCTTCTACGGCGTGTACGAAGA
>PUOI01000068.1 GCA_003552765.1 Candidatus Hydrogenedentota bacterium
AAATCGCCGCGGCGAAGGGCATCCCGTACATCATCCAACGTATAGGCATCCGCAACGCTGATATAAGGCGACCAGCTCGTGTCGTCTTCCACGAGCGTAACCTGTACCTCGGCTACATAGCGGCCCTCGTGTACATACTTTGATTTCTTCCGCTGACTCATCGTTAGCGCCCCCGCGAGAAGGAGTAAGCCCATCCCTAGAGGATTATAATGCCCAAATCGCCGTATAGGTTGCGTGCTGGGTGTTCACATCCCCCGGCCCTTACGGGCCACCCCCTTCGAAGGGGGAATTTGCTGTGGTTTCACCGCGCGGCGTGCGGCGGGTGTTAGCGTTCATTCGCGTTCATTCGCGGTCACTATTCCCGGCGCCGGTATGGCAACCGCGAATGATCACGAATGGCCGCGAACAGATTTCTTGTATCTCCCTTGGTCCATAGCAAGGGGAATGCGCCGCGCACTGCGGCATCTTACCGGGGGGCTGGCGCATCATCATGGATTATCGCCGCGCTGCTGCGCCTGATAGCGCAGATTCAGAAACGGCGTATAGCAGATGGTCAGTGCGCACAGAAAAAGAATGACGCTCATTGGGGAGGCTTTCATATCAAGGCATGCCACGACTGCTAAGAAGAGAATCCAGAGCCCAAAGGGTAAGCTCCACCAGAATCTTCCAAAGGCAAGAAGAAAAAGTAGAATGTAGCATGGAAGAATGCCTAGTCCTAAATATAAAACGATGATTTCAGGATCGCTAGCAGCGGTTCCCACGAGGGGATAGCGGCTCATGATGAGTATAAACAGCGCGCCGGCCGCCGCGATCGAGCCGATCCACCTAATCCAATTCTCACGCGTCATTGTGTTCCTCCAGTCCGGCGGCCCGCGATGCCGTCGGCGATGCGTTGGGCTTCTTCCTCCGAGAAACTGCCCGTGATCATGGCTGTACCGCCGGTGATCCGTTGGCGTATTTCCGGGGCGCTTATCAACTCTCCATCGACAAGGATGGCGAGCGGCTTGCCAATGTTGTTCTCCGTCACCTGCGCAAAACGTTCCGCCCCGGCTTCCGTGAAAACGACCTCGATTTGTGGGGGATCCGTTTCCGCGATGACGCGGGCCGACCTGACATCGGCATTCGAGAGGACCGCCTCGTCAGACACGTACACCGTGTATTCCGACCCTGTCGCCGTCATCGCTGTCAGGCCGGGGCCTGGGGATTCCGAAGCAGTGCGAAATTCCAGAAGGACCGCCGCATCGCGATGGTCCGTCGTGGCGCAGCCCGCGAGTATCGCCGCGACGGTCAAGATGAGCAACTTCTTCATGTCTTGTCTCCTTTGTGCCGAACACGGATTCAGTTGATTCTTACGTGGTAATGAACTTGAACTTCGGGGTTTGGATGCTCTGGTTCTCTGGGACCTCCGCGAAACCACTCGGCGCCATAAATGACGCTGACATCCCTTGAGACGAATGCATAGTCATATCGATGGCTGTTTGGGGTGTAGGCGTTTGAACCGCCTTTGGCAATCACGTGGGGAATTGAGTCGAAGTCGATTTGTTGTTCCACAAAGGCGCCGTACTCACGAAAGACATCCCATAGGAACCGTTCGGTTTCCGGGTTGTCTTGCGCGCCGGCGTAAAAGTCTTCATGGTTCACGAGCAAGTCGCCGCGGTCGAACACATGTTTCCCTAGGGATGACCCCTTTCCGCCTTCGCGATGCGGAAACGGTGGGCCGAGAGACAGCTCCTCCGCGCCGTCAACAATGGACGGACGCCATGTTCCGTCACTCGAACAACCCATCAAACAAATGGGCGCCAATAGAACCAGCGGGATCCAGCGTTGCATCTGATTGCCCCCCTAACAGCAGCTCGGCCATCCATTCAAGTGTGTTGGACTTTGAGGACTTGAGTATATGCGAAGAACTCACGCTTCGGCAATAACTCTGTCTTTGAATGGAAAGCTTCCGGGGCCGTTATGCGGCGATTGCGGTTGATGCGCCGGGCGCCGGTTCTGTGCTATAACGCGTGGAGCCGCTTGGGCGGCCGATGACGAGGTTATGACTCAGGGAAATGCTAAACAGCGGGAGGATTGCATCATGAAGCTGGCGCGGAATTATTTGGCGGGACTCTTGGCGGGCGTGCTCGTGGCGGGGCTGGGCGCTGTTCCCGTTGCGCATGGAGAGGAGGACGCCATCGAATTGGACGTGATGTCGTTTAACATCCGCTTCGGAACGGCGGACGACGGCCCGGACAGTTGGCCGTATCGCAAGGCGATGGTGGCGGACATGATCATTCAGTATATGCCCGACATCATCGGCACGCAGGAGACCTTGGAGTTCCAGGCCGATTACTTGGAGAAGGTCCTTCCGGAATACCGCTGGTTCGGCGTGGGGCGGCAAGCCGACCTCATGGATGAGCACACGGCATTTCTCTACAACCACGAAACGGTCCGGCCCGTCAAGATTGGGAATTTCTGGCTGTCGGAAACGCCCCATGTCCCGGGGTCCCAGTCCTGGGATTCGGCTCTTCCCCGCATGGTGACCTGGGCGCGGTTCTATCACCTGGACTCGCAGGAGATGGTCACGGTGTATAACACGCACTTCGATCACCGGGGCCAAGAAGCGCGGGAGGAGAGTTCGGCGCTCATCCGCGATCGTGTCGAGGAACATGCGGAGGACGAGTCCGTCATCGTGCTGGGCGACTTCAATGCGCAAGCCGAGGAAGACCGCCCCTGGGAGATCCTAGTCGAGGAGTCGCGGCTGGACGACGCGTGGCTGACGGCCGCCGAAACGGAAGGACCCGAGGGAACATGGAGCGCGTTCGCCCCGCCCGAGCCGGATTCCCGCCGGATCGATTGGATACTCGTGGACCGCCATTTCGACGTCGACCTGTGCGAGACGGTCTTGTACAATCAAGACGGCCGGTATCCTTCGGATCACTATCCCGTATACGCGCGGCTGCAATGGCGTCCCTCGGGGGACTAGCGAACGATCTATAGGGTAGGCAGGGCGTCATCCGGCGCCCCCACACCCCC
>PUOI01000215.1 GCA_003552765.1 Candidatus Hydrogenedentota bacterium
GCGGATGTCCTCCACGCGGAAGAAGTCGATCGCCTCGCCCTTGAAGACTTCGTTGGGGTCGCGCCTGCCCCGGCCAAGGCCCACGCCTCCGAGACGTTTGTCGATGAAGCCCCGCACCCGCCACAGTCGGTCGCCGAAGTACCACCCGTTTCGTCCGCCAATGGACGTGATGACCGCGAACACCGCTTCCGGCGGCGCATTTATCTCCACTTCCCGGGTGTCGTGTTTCAGATTCGTGGTCTCGCCGAAGAATTCCTCGCTGTTGCCGCTGGCCCCGGTCCAATGCGTTTCCACATAGCCCCGTTCTGTTAGCGGCAACAGGGCTTCCCGCACCACGTCGTAATAGCTTTGGGGACGCACGGAGAAGACGTCCAAGGCACTCGTATCGGCGCAGACTGTCTTGCTGGAGAGGCTTTCGATAATCGAACGGCCCAGCGAAACGTCAATCGGGGTGACGAAATTGAGCCAATACGAGGACAGCTTCGGCGTGAGCACGGGAACCGGGATCATGAACCGCTTCAAGTTCAACTCCCGCGCGACCGCCAACATCATCTCCTTATAGGTGACGGTTTCGGGACAACCGATATCAAAGGAGCGCCCAGCGGTTTCCGGATTCTCCGCCGCTTCAAGCAGATACTGGAGCGCGTCTTCCACGCCCAAGGGTTGGGTTTCCTTGTAGACCCATCGCGGCGTCACCATCACGGGCAACTTGTTCACCAAATGGAGAATGACTTCAAACGAGGCGCTGCCCGCGCCGATAATCACGCCCGCGCACAATTCCGTCACCGGGACCGTTCCGCTCGCCAAGATGTCGCCGGTGGCGTGCCGGCTCTTGAGATGTGTGGAGCGCACATCCGTACCCCGCCCAAGGGCGCCCAGGTATATGATGCGCTTCACGCCCGCGGCTTTGGCGGCTTCGCGGGCGTTTTGCGCGGCCTGCTTTTCCATCATCAGCAAGTCCGATGCGCTATCCCGCATGAGATGCACCATGTAATACACAAGGTCCACCCCTTCCATCGCGGCGAGCAAGCTTTCCTTGTCCAGTACGTCGCCCTGACGAATCTCCGCGCCGGACCAGCGCCTGCCTTCGGCCTTGGCGGGATTCCGCACCAGACACCGGACGTTGTACCCCTTTTCAAGCAAACGGGGAACGAGCCGGCCCCCGACGTATCCGGTGGCGCCTAGCACGAGAACGTTCTTTGATTCATTCATAATAGCGCCCCTATTCCTTGACCGCCAATCGCCGCTGGTCTCTTCACGTGCGCCCGTACCTCGTAGGGGGGACAGGCCACCGCGCCGAAACGCCGTACGCATTTCAGGTAATTCCCCGCAAACGATAGCACGCTCCACGTCCATCAAGAAAGGGCGGTCGGCGGGGGTTGGCGGTTCGGCCAAGCCGCTGGTTTGACGAGGCCTAACGCATAGGCTATACTGATGCTACTCTAAATTGACCCCAAACCCCAAGAAAAGGAGGATAATCGACCCAATTTTAACGCAATTCCGTTGATTGTTCCCGCCATTGTGCGGGTTGAGACCATCGGCTGTGGACATTCGGAAGTACGGTTAGAGTCCGTCGCAGACGCGCTGCTGTAACCGGGGACGAACGCCGCATGAGCCACTGTCCCAAGAATAGGGATGGGAAGGCGCGGTTAGTAGGTGGATCCGGAAGCCAGAAGACCTGTTCACACGCCTCGTGCAAACGACAACTTCGCGAGAAAAGTTGGCATGGGATAAGCGCCTCTCCGCTCATTCCTGCCTTTTTCTCTTTCCCCAATTCTAATCCAAATAATTGAAACGGCGGCGCCCCGTTCGTATTCATACCGGGACGGCGCGATGTTTTGCATCTGTCCGAGGAGGAGTGATCTCAATGATGAACCATATTACATCTGTCACTATTGGTGTTATTTCGTGTTTTGTGTTGGCGCTAGGGGCGGCGGCGGAGCTGCCCAGCTACACGCCCATGCCCGGTTTTCCGGAGGAGGCCCGTGGCTTTGGCGTGACCGCGGACGCGTTGGGCGATGGCCGCTTTGTCGCGTGGGATGGGGACCGAATCTTCGTGGAGACAGAGGCTGGCGCGGGTGTGTTCTCATTGGCCGCCGATGGGATCATTGGCGATCCCGCGTTCCTCAAGGTACATCCGGACGGCGAGACCGCCTTGCTGGGAGCGGGGCTTAGCGGCGATATGTACGTCGTGGACATGGAGGACCCCGGCGAGCCGGAGGTCCTTGTCAACACCACCAACAATTACGCGGGCGCGTGGCTCAACACCGGCCAGTTCCTGTTCGACCGCGCCATGCCCAACGAAAATGAAGAGGATGTTCCAGAGCTAGCGATCCTTGACATAACCGGCGAACCCGAAGTGCGCACGGTGGTGGCGGACAAGGGCATGTGGTCTGCCGGCGTTGTCACATCGGCCTGTGGCTATTACGCCTACGCCAGCGAGGGAATGGACGGAGTCACGGTCCGATACAAAGTGAACGCGCTTCGAGAAGCCTTTGATGCCGGTACGCCGCTGGATTGGGAGACGGAAGGCGTTGAGCTGGGAGCCTTCAGCACCTCGGGGCCGGCGGCCCACACATCCTTGGATACGCTCATCTTCGGCGGCTTTGGAAACATCCAGTTCGTGGACGGAGAAACCGGAGACGAATTGGGAACAGCCGATCCCGCCGGCGAGGGCGGCCATGTGTATCAAGCCGCATATAACCGCGCAACGGGACGCATCCTCGTCATTGGTACGATTTACAGCGATGCGCCGCTACTGAGCGCGTGGGTCTCAGAGACGCCTTTCGAGAGCTTGCCGTTTGGCGACATCACCCGGACGGGGACGGTCGATGCTCAAGACATCCAGACGGTCATTAACGTGGTCCTGGGCATTGAGGCCGAGGATTCCCGCGTGGCCGCCATGGCGGACGTAACGCGCACTGGGACGGTAAACGCCGCCGATATCCAGACGGTCATCAACGTGGTGTTGGGCATTGAGTAGACATCCACTCCCATACGAGGCGTCTATCATGCA
>PUOI01000467.1 GCA_003552765.1 Candidatus Hydrogenedentota bacterium
TGGGAGGAGAACCCGTACTTCTGGCAATACAAGGGAGAACCGGTGTTGCTGTTGGGCGGGAGCTGGCAAGACAATCTGTTCAACCATCCCCCGTACCTCGAGGAGCACCTGGACACCCTGGTCTCGGTGGGCGGCAATTACTTGCGCAACACCATGTGCAGCCGTAACCAGGGCAACGTTCGGGCGTTCGCGCAAAACGAGGATGGACTGTACGACCTCGACGAGTGGAACGACGAGTATTGGGAACGCCTGGACCGCTTTCTCCAGCTCACGGAGGAGCGGGACATCATCGTGCAAATCGAGATTTGGGATCCCTGGGACTACTTCGAGGATCACCAGAGCCAGGGCGGCTGGTCTCACCAAGCCTTCAATCCCGCGAACAACGTGACGTATACCGCCGAGGAGAGCGGGCTGCCCACCGCCTATGATGCGCCGCCCACGGGCCAGCCCAGCGATCATCCGTTCTTCCGCAGCGTCCCGGAGCTGGATGATCTGCCGCTGGTGCTCGAGTACCAGAAGGCGTTCGTGGACAAGATCCTTTCGATTACGTTCGATTACGACCATGTTCTCTACTGCATGCACAACGAGACCGGCGAGGAGCTTGAGTTTGGCGACTTTTGGGTTCGCCATGTTCGGGCCCGGGCCGAGGAGGCGGGCAAACAGATTGAAACCGCCGACATGCGCCGCAGCGGCAACTTTGCCACCTCGGACAACCAATACCTGATCAACAATCCGGATCGCTACACCTTCCTGGAGATCTCGCAGAACAACGCCCAGCAGGGGCAAACCCATTGGAACCAGCTTCAAGAAGGGCGCGCCTTTACCGAAGACCATCCGCGTCCTCTGAACAACACCAAAATCTACACCTTCGCGGGCGGATCGGCGGAATCGGTGCGGCGGTTCTGGCGCAACATCCTCGGCGGCGCGGCCTCTTCGCGCTTCCACCGGCCCCATCCGGAGGAGGACCCGGAGCTGCGCTACGAGTTCGTGGAAGGCCAGTCGGGTATCGGCCTCAGCCCACTCGCTCAGGATCACCTCCAAAGCATGCGCGGGCTGATGGAGGAAATGGGGTGGCCCAACATCGAGCCAGGCCTCGACTTTGTCGAATTGGTCATGGACACGCCCCGCGCCGTGCGAACGGAAAGGACGCACGTCGTTTACACCCGCGGCGCCGATGGACAAGCCCGCCTCTACATTGACGGCGAGGAAGTAGAGTCCGGCGAGATCGGCGGCGATTTTTCGCCATGGGATTCCACTTTGCGCTTGGCGCTGGGGAACGAATTCGTGGGCGAGCGCGGCTGGCTTGGCGCCTATCATGGCGTGGCGCTCTACAACCGGGCGCTGGACGCGTCGGAGATCGCCGATCACTACGCGGCCGGCGCGCCCGAGCACCTGGACGGCCTGCAAGCCCGCTATGCGTTCGACGAGGGCGATGGCGCCGTGGTGCATGACGTGTCCGGTCAGGAGCCGGCCCTGGACCTTCACATCGAGGATGCGGATGCCGTCTCGTGGTCGGATGACGGCCTCGAATTGACGGACTCCGTGCTGGTCGCCACCGAAGAGCCCGCGGAACGCCTCACGGCGGCGATGCAGGACACCAACGCCATTACGGTGGAAGCCTGGATCACCCCGGCCGAGACGGTGCAAGATGGGCCAGCCCGCATCGTGACGTTGTCCCAAGATCACGGCACGCGAAGCTTCACCTTGGGCCACGAGGAGCGCGCCTATGAGATGCGGCTGCGCACCACGGAGACCAACAGCAACGGACTTCCGGGCTTGGACACCAGCGGCGATGAGTACGTTTCCGTGGGGGCGGCGCGAACGCTGGACCGGGACCAGGCCGCGATCTTCGTCACCCATGGCGGTCTGCTCGATGTGGACATGGACCAGCTCCAAGACGGACTGGAAACGCAGTGGTTCGCGCCACGTACGGCGGAACGCCAAGACGCTGAACCCAATGAGAACGGCTTGTTCCAGCCGCCTTCCAGCGACGACTGGGTGTTGCTGCTGCAATAACCGCCGGCTTCGGCGCGTCCGCTGCTTCCGCTCCCGGAACGGCGGACGCGCCGTTCCGGTGAACTGTCGTGTATAAAGAGCATAAAGAATAGTAATCTATAAAATCAGAAAGGAAAATGATATGCGCTATCAATCTTCACCACGGAACGTTACTGGAAAAATGGGCGGCCGTGTGGCCTGGGGCGCCATGGCGATAGGGGTCGCCGTGGGGCTGTTTTTGGCGGCGGCTGGCCACGCGGACGATGACCGGATTCGCGTTATCCTGGACACGGACGCCAACAACGAAATCGACGACCAGCACGCCATCGCGTACACGCTCTTTAACCGCGACGTCTTCGACGTGGAAGGCATCACGGTGAACGCGACTTGGGGTGGCGGCCCCGTGCAAAACCATTACGACGAGGCCGAGCGCATCGTGACCCTGTGTGGCCTCGATGGCGTGATTGACGTGTATTTGGGCGCGGACGGAGACTTTGAGGAGATCCGGCCCAACCTTGACGAGCCGGACTTCGACGGGCATGAGGCGGTCGATTTCATCATCGAGCGCGCGTTGGCCGATGACGACCAGGAACTCGTTCTGCTGCCCATTGGTAAACTGACTAACATTGCGTTGGCCCTCGAAAAGGAGCCCGCCATCGCCGACAACGTCCGTATCGTATGGCTCGGGTCCAACTACCCGAGCACCGGCGAATACAACAAGGAAAACGATCGCGGCGCGGCGCAGTACCTACTGGATGCGGACGTCCATTTCGAGATCGCCACGGTGCGCTACGGCGAACCATCCGGCACCGACGCAGTCCGCGCCACGCTCGAAGACATCCGGGAGATCATGCCCGGTATGGGACCGAAGATAGACGAACCGATTACCGGCCGGCATGGCGGGGAATTCGACACATGGGGCGACTATTCCGTCAGTCTCTTCGAGAATTACCCCATGGATGGCGATCCTCCCGGACGTCCGCTGTTCGATATGGCGGCGGTCGCCATCGTGAAAAA
>PUOI01000260.1 GCA_003552765.1 Candidatus Hydrogenedentota bacterium
CGCGCGCCTGGTCCAGGCCGCGCCGCCGCCGTGGATTTCTCTTGACAAGACTCAGCAGCTCGTCGAGAACACCGCGTGACAACGTTGGTGCGGCAAAACGTGGAGAAAATCTCGCACGAAGCGCGTACACCCTCCTTAGCGGCCGAATACGGCGTCTGACATTCGGAATGACGATAGTCGCGCATGCAAAGGATTTCAAAGGCGGGGCAAAGTACGTTCCTCCCAACTTGACAAATATTGTAACAAACATATTCCCGATCGTCAAGCCGTGGTCAAATTTGCCCCGCTTTTGGTCAAAACGCGCGCATTGTGGCTGTGTTGCGCCACTCCCGCATCGCGCCAAACGCCATGCCGTTCAGCCGCCGGTTTCTCCCAAAACTTCGAGCGCGAGCGGTTGGTACCGCATGACCCGGCCGATGTTATAGCTTTGGCGGTTGCCGGGGATTCGCTCCCTCAGCCACGAGTAGGTCCACTCGCCCTTGGGCCTGTCGTTCGTGTCAGCGGCCTGGCGTGGCGCTCGGGCGCGAGCGTCTTCAATAAGCGGTTCGCCGATGCGTTCCTCGGACACGCCGTTGGCCAGCATATAGGCGACGAGGTAGCTGTCGTCGACGGAGTCAACGCCGTGATGCCGCACGCTGTCGAGGATCGCCTCCACGTACTCTTCTTCGCCGGTGTTCTGGTGGAAGTCGATGAGCACGAGCATGCCGTTGCCTACACGGCGGAAGTTGTCGAAATACATGACCGAGAGCCCATCCAACTCTTCCGGCGCTCCTTCCCGGCCGCTCCAGTTGGCGGCGCATGCGTCGAGTAGACGCCTCGCCACCGCCAAGTCTTCCGGATCGAGCGTCTCCGCGTAGCGGTGAATCCAAGGCTCGGCCCGGAACGCGGAGGAGGGTTGTTGGCTGGTCTGTTCGGTATAGACGCGCACCTCCTCCAGCACCTGGTCCAGCCGATGGTTGCCGGTCATCCATGAGGCGAAATACAGGCCCCGGCTGGTGGTGTATTGGGGTTCCACGCCGCCGCTCCAGTGGTCCTTGTTCCGGCGATGCATGCCGCCCTGTTGGCCTTCGGGTTCGGCGAAGAACGAGGCGTGTTTCACGTCCACATCGGCTACGTGCCGCGCATAGTCCAGCGCCGCTAGGATGATCCGCCGGTCCTCCAAGAGCAGGCCGAAATAGAGCATCCGCCCATGCACATCGGATGAGCCGTTGCGCCAGCCGTAGCGCCCATGCAGCCCCCAGCGATCCTCGAAGAGCCCGCGATCCGGTTCGTCTTGGTTCGCCTTGAAGTTCGTTCGCACATCGCCGAAATTCAGTGCGCCGTACCACCGCCAGTACTCGCGGGAGAGCAACAGAAAGTAGACGGACTCCTGCGTCCCCCGCAGCCGCCTCGCCATCTCGTCGCCGGCGCCCACCGTTTCGGGGTGGACCTGGTCCTGGAGCGCGCCGCTCTCGTGGAGGTCCCTTGCGCTCGGGAACCAGAGATAGTCGCGATCGGCCTCCATGGCGGTCAAGGCCTCAGTCACGGCCTCGTCCTCGCTCACAGCGAAGGCGCCATCGAGCGAGAACGCCACGCCACGGCCGTCGGCGGTGAGGTCGCCATGCCCAATGCCGAACTCGTCCGGCTCGGCGGAGGAGCGCAGATCCATACCGAGCCCGGAACGATCGCTCCATGACGCGGCTTCCAACTTGTCCTCCTCCACGAGCACGTGACTCGGCCCCAACCGGGATAGGTCGCACACGGCCAGACCAAGCGTGAAATCGTTGGATTGCATCAACACGCTGTGCCAGCGTTCATCCGGCTGATCCATGTGCGTAACACCGTTCGCCTCGCTCTCGATGACGCCTTCGCCATTGGGCTCGAACCGGAGACATCCTTTGTCCCCGAGGTCAAGCGCGCCGCCCTCCGCATCGGGAATCGCCGCCGATGAGATGCCTCCGCCGGGGCGCAGCACCCACGCCGCCCGCGTCAATGCGTAGTCCTCGGGATCCCAGTGCATCGCCCAGGTCATCCTCCACCGAACCACGGGCGCGGCGCGATAGAGCCGGAGGTGGAGCTGCCATTCCAACGTGTCGCCGGGCGCTGAGTCCCCCGCGTCACCTTGGACGAGGTAGTCCGTGAAGACGCGATTCTCTTTCGCAACGGCGAACGTGCGAATGCGTGGCTCCAAGGCATGGGATTCCGCCTGGTCGCCGAGGTCTCCCAGCTCGTGAGCCCAGCCGTACTGAGCAACCTCGTCGTTCAGGTCCGGGTCGTTGGGATAGATGATCTTTTCCTTGGTGATGGGCGTCCATGCCGCTTCCAGCGAAAGCGTCCCCATGGTCTGGCCGTCCCCATCCCGAAACACCAAACCATCCCCCTGCGCCTCCATGTCGTGGATGGGGTTGCGGCGGGACGGCTCCGGGGCCTCGTTCACGAAGGATGCTTCAAGCGAACGCTCCGTCAAAAGCTCAGCGGGCGCTACGCCTTCAACGCGGACCATGCGCACGCTACCGTCGGGCCAGTAGTTGAGGATCTCCGCCGCGGCGAGCGGTTCGCCGTTCACCGCGACGGGTCCCACATCCTCTGGGGCCAGTTCCCCTTGCCCGAACGGAACCATCTGCGTGAAAGGCGCATGAACTTTCGTCTGGCCTACCTTCCCCTCCAACGTGCTGGGGGGATGCAACTCAAAGATCTGTTGCTCCGAAACCGCGCCATGTGCAATGGCGGCCATAAGGAACAACGCTCCCACGATTCGGATGTTCATGGCATGCCTCCTCCAGGTCCATGCAAGCGCCTCTCAAGACGTGCGTTCAACTCGGGTGCGCTGCCGCCCTAATGCCCCCATTCTTCCGCGAGACCATTAAGAAACTCCACGGGCACATCGCCGTCGAAGGTCACGGCGCGGTAGCGCAACGTGAAGGGTTCACCGGCCTCGAGGTGTACCTCTCCCGGCGACACGATAACGGGGTTGAGCATCCCGATGCCCACGCTGTTGTGCCAGTGCGATTCCGGATTGTC
>PUOI01000502.1 GCA_003552765.1 Candidatus Hydrogenedentota bacterium
CGTCAATGACGTGGATGTTCTGCTCAACAATGATGTCGCCGGACAAGGCCTTGTCAAAGACCCAGTTGCGAAGCCGCGCCGTGTCCGGATGGGGTTCGCCGGGCTGGGTTTGAGGGTGCAACCGGCCCGCGTAATAGTAGCAGTGACCACAGACCGGCGCGCCGATTTGTCCGTCGCGCAGGCGTTGGGCGGCCTCTTGGAACAGGGGATCGACGCGAGTCTGAAAATCCACCCACGCGCTCAGTTCGCCTTCATGGCGCTGGGCGGCCTCCAGAATGACATCGCAGCCGGGCGCGTCCACGGCCATCGGCTTCGCGATGAACGCATGTTTGCCTGCGTCAAGCGTGGCGGCGGTTTGCGCGGGATGGAAGTAGGGCGGACTCTCGATGGCCACGGCGTCGAGCGAACCGTTCACTAACTCGTGATACCCCTCCAACCCGATGTAGCCGCGCGCCTCGTCCACCCCGAAGACCTCGCGGGCTCTTTCGACGCGATCGCGAAAATAGTCGTGAACCGCAACCACCTTGGCGTTGCCGTATTCCTCGAACAGGTTGCCGATCCAAAGTCCCCGGCCGCCGCTGCCGACGATGCCGAGTTCGATCGTGCTGTTGGCTTGCGTGCCTCGCACGGCCCTGGCCGGGACAATGGAAAATGCTGCTGCGGCCGCCGTGCTCTTGAGGAAATCGCGCCGTCTGATATCCGATGCATTGTGCTGGCTCATTGTGTCGCTCCTTTCGTCTGTTAGTCCGTTATTCCGAAGAGATCACGCACAAACGCCGCATTTCGCCGAAAACTCGCGTCGCGGTCATCGTCTAGGATGGCCGTCTCAAGGGTCACCCAGCCGCTGTACTCGATGTCTCGCATCGCGTCGGCCACGCCGTCGAAATCGACATCGCCCTCGCCCAGGGCATGATCACCGTCCTTGAAATGAACGGAAGGGGCTATGCGTTCGCCAAGAAGCCGGATTTCGGCCGGAACGTCGTAGCCGCGAACCGTCGAGTTGCCGACATCGTAGTAAACCTGAACCGCCCCGCTGTCCACGCGCTCCAGTATCGCCAGGTTCTGCTCCGCCGAAAGCCAGTTCTCGATGCCAAGGATCACCCCCGCATCCTCCGCCATCGGCGCGGCGTCCCGCAGCCGCTCGACCAGTGTGTCCACATCATCCTCCCGCAGGCCGCCGTCCTCGTCCCGTAAATCGCCGTCGCCAAAGAAGGCCATGAGAATCACCCCGGCCTCAAGGTCCGCCGCCGCCTCGATGGTCTGTTCCAACCATGCGGGTCCCCGCGGATCGCGGGCAAAAGGCGCTTGGTTAAGAAAGGCCATTCCCACACTCGCCACGGGTAGCCCGGTTCGCTCCATGGCTTCCTTGTACTGCGCGCGAAACGCGGGATCCGCCAGCCTTATCTCATCGCGCACCTCATCCGTCGCCGAGATCTCAAGTCCCTCCAGTCCGAGTTCTTGAGCCACATCGAGCGCCTCGGGTTGAGCGCTCATGTGCAATGACCAATCGCACGCGCTTAGGCGGATATCCACCGCCGCCCCCGCCCGGGTCCGGGATGCCAGAGCGAGCGTGGCTGCTGCCGCGCTTGCTTTCATGAATCCGCGCCGCGTAATCTGCATGATGTAATTCCTTCTCATTGTAAGGGAGTGTTTTCACAGGCTTCTGTGTACTATCGCATACTTTCTCCCGCGAATTCACGCCGCCTCCTCGCCGTATTGGGCGCGCCTGTCATCTTGAATGTCAGTGGTATGGGCGCTACAATGCCGATGGTGACGTTTTTTGGCGAAGCCCCTTGTGGGCAGGAGTGCGTAACGAGTTCGCTGGTCCCCGGATGAACGCGGGCAAAGGAAACGGTCTACCTGGCTGACCGGTACAGACGCCGCGATTCATTGCGGCTTCGCCCGCCTTATAAGAAACAGCCCGCCGGTTCTCCCCGTCCCTTCTAGATGGCCGTGCAGAACCAGGGAGAGGGCCGGGGCCGGATGGATTCGCGTTGGTTCGCATAATGGTATTTGAGCAAGTACAAGAATATAATGGTTTGACGCTGTTTCTAAATTTCCGGCGAGGTGGGTTGCCGGTTATGAGAATGTGAGGAATCGAAATGCCGGATCCGCGCGAAAACGGGTTGAGCCGCTACTTGGCGGAGATCTCCCGGATCCCTCTCTTGTCCGCGACGGAGGAGATCCGTCTGGCCAAGGCCGCGCAAGCGGGAGACGGAGAAGCGCGCCGCAAGCTTATCGTGTCCAACTTGAGGCTCGTCGTTAGCATCGCCAAGAAGTACCTGTATTATGGGTTGCCGCTCCTGGATCTCATCGAAGAAGGCAACCTGGGCTTGATGAAGGCGGTGGAGCGGTTTGATCCCGACAGAGGATTCAAGTTCTCTACCTACGCCACCTGGTGGATTCGCCAAGCCGTGACCCGGGCGTTATCGAATTACGGCCGCACGGTGCGCATCCCCGTCTATGTGACGGATAACGTGGCCCGGTACAAGAAGAAGGCGGAGGAGATCTATACCCGCACCGGCCGTCAGCCTGAGCCGGAGGAGATGGCCGAGGAATTGGGGATTAAGGTGACCGAGGCCCAGAAGCTCCAGCATTTCGTGCAAGAGATTGGTCCGCTGGACAACATGGAAACCGCAAGCGAGGGGGACAGCCGGGGTATTCCCGACGCCTTGGAGCCAACGGCCAGCAACACCGCCATTCAGCAAATCGAGATTGATCAGCAGCTTCAAGAGTTGATGAAGGAGCTGACCGAACGCGAGGCCAATATCATCAAGTTCCGTTACGGATTGATCGATGGAAAGGCGCACACGCTTGAGCAAACGGGCCGGGAGTTCGGGCTGACGCGCGAACGGATTCGGCAGATTGAAAACGATGTCATGAAACGGCTCCGGAACTACGTAAAAGAACACGCCGAACAGTTCGAGTAAATGCCGGCTTCATGTGACGATACAGCGCGGGACAAGGCGCCACAGACGGGGAGTAACGTGGCGCCGC